>CANFNO010000208.1 GCA_947447845.1 Burkholderiales bacterium
CCCACGCACCCATGCTCTCAGGCGTAATACCACCCACCGGCCAGAACTCGGTGCCGGTTGGCAACACGGATTTCATGGCTTTGAGTCCGCCATGCCCGACCATCTCGGACGGAAACAGTTTCAGCGCATGCGCACCGGCCTCCAGCGCCGCAAAGGCCTCAGTCGGAGTAGCCACACCGGGTGCGCACAGCATGCCCAACGCGGCGGCGTGGCTGATGACGCGGGCATCACAGTTGGGTGACACCATCAGACGCCCACCGGCTGCATTTACGGCATCCACATCAGTCTGGGTCAGCATGGTGCCGCCGCCCACCAAGGCGTCATCCGGAAGTTCTTTTGTCAGCAACTCGATGCACTCCAGAGCGCCGGGGCGGTTCAGCGGCACCTCCAGGGTGCGAAAACCGGCCTCATACAGCGCAAGTCCCACAGCCTTGGCACCGTCCACCTCCAGCCCTCGCAGAATGGCCACCAGCGGCATTTGGCGGGTTTGTTGCAGCAATTCAGAGGCGGTTTTCATGTGGAAGTCCTGTGTGAAGACAAATAGTGGGTGGCTGCGATGAAGGCCGCACGGGCGTCCAGCACGTTGAAGTGAAGCCCCAGGACACCGGCGGCGGCTTGGTAGAGCTTGGCCAACGCCTCAGAGCCAATCAGATTGAAGGTAGCGCCCTTCCCGGCACGCGTCCCCTGGCTCGCCGGGTCGGACAGCACATCCTGCAATTCGGTGCCGATCAACAGGCCGCTCAAATAGGCCCGACTGCTTGACGCCGCCATGTCGCCGGAGACCACGCGGGCACGGCAACCAAACAGCTGGTTACTCAGCGCTGCACCACTTCGTGCCGCCTGCACGCCCTGGGCAAAAGCGGCCTCGTCCCAGGGTGCCTCTGCGCTGCCCGCCGCAGCGGCCAGCGTGCCGTGGCGCCCCAGCAGGTCAAACAATTCACCGGTCATGTAGGTGCGCAGTTGCAGCACCCGGCCCGCGCGCATTTCCACCCACTTGCTGTGTGTGCCCGGCAGTACAAACCAGCCGTCCGAATGCCCCAGGCAATGCGCACCCAGCAACTGGGTCTCTTCGCCGCGCATCACGTCTGGCCGTCCGGTGGCGTCGCGCACGCAGTAGCCCGGAACGATGGATACCGGGATGGGCCGATTCGGCGCAGGGCTTGGAGCCCCGGCAGGAGTAGGCAGCGAGGCATCAGCGACCGGCGCTAACTGCCCGGCCAATTCCGGTAACGCCACCGCGCCATCCACATAAGGCACCACCTGCCAGCCCAGAGCGCTGCCCACCATGCCGGATAAGATGACCACCTGCGGCTGGGCCTGCATGCTTTGTAGCAACACCTGCAGGGCCTGTGGAAATCTCCCCTTGCAGGCCAAAGCGCCCTCATCGTCCGAGGTTTCAGCCACGCACTGACCGCCTTGGTTCAAGCCGTAGGCGCGTCGGTGCGTGGTACCCCAGTCGACGCCCACCACCGCGATTGCTGTGTTCAGTGCCATGTGTTTTCTAAAGTTGGGTTGTTCAATTGCCAGTAGGCAGATTTAAACATATGATGATTAAAGCGCAAATTTTGCCTATCCCATGCCCACGCAATCTTCCATGAAACCACGCATTGCCACCCATGCAACGACCTACAGCGGGCGCAATTTGCACGGCAAGGTAGTCAACGAAATGGGCCGGCGTGTGGTCAGCGGCGGCTACTGTGCGGGCGCCCTGCTGCCCAACGAAGAGCAACTCTGCCGCGAATTGCAGGTCAGTCGCACGGCCCTGCGCGAGGCCGTCAAGGTGCTGGCCGCCAAGGGTCTGCTGGAGCCGCGCCCACGCATTGGTACCAGGGTGCGACCACGCGACCAGTGGAACCTGCTGGATCCGGATATCCTGGCCTGGCGCTGCGCCACGGGCGCGGATGCCGAATTTCTGCGCCACCTGACGGAGCTGCGCGAAATCATTGAGCCGGCTGCCGCCTCCCTGGCAGCCACCAGCCGCTCAGAAGAGCAATTGGACGCCATTGCCTCGGCGCTGAAGGATATGCGCAACGCACCGGCCATTGCCCAGTGGATTGATGCGGACTTGGCCTTTCACACGGCCATTTTGCGGGCCACCAACAACCCCTTGCTGATGCCGCTGGCAGCGATTATCGGCAGCGCCTTGGAGTCGCTGTTGGGCGTCTCTGCGCGCTCGGCCGGTGACTTCAAGCGTGCCCTGCCGGACCACCAGAAGGTGTTTGACGCGATAGAGAGCGGCGACGCCCAAAGTGCCCTGCACCGCATGGCAGGCATGTTGTCGGACACCCGCACGCTGATGAAGCAGGCGGTGTTTTAGGCCCCCACGCTCCCCCACTTTGTGTGGGTCGCTGCCCCCCGAGGGGGTGCATTTCGCCTTGGGGCGGCCCTGCGGCGAAACCCGGCCCCCACGCTTGCCGCTTCGCGTGCTGCGCTGCCCCCCGGGGGGGTGCATTTCGCCTTGGGGCGGCCCTGCGGCGAAACCCGGCCCCCACGCTTGCCAGTTCGTGTGCTGCGCTGCCCCCCGAGGGGGTGCAAGTCAGCTTGGGGCGGCCCTGCGCTGACTTCTGTCCCCCATGCTCTCCCACTTTTTGTGGGTCGTTGACTTGGGAAAAATCGGCTCAGGGTTAATACCAAGATGAAATTCATCGGCTTATTTGTATGATGAATGGATTGCCAGATCCGGCATCCTTTTAGCGAAAAGAGTTCCATGGCCCGCATTCAACTCGAGCAAGTGTTTAAAGCCTATGGCGACAACCCGCCGGTAATCCGCAACGTCTCGCTGGACATTGGCGCCAACGAGTTTTGCGTGTTTGTCGGTCCGTCAGGCTGCGGCAAATCCACACTCTTGCGCATGGTGGCCGGGCTTGAAGGCATCAACAGCGGCACGTTGCGCATTGGTGAGCAGTTGATGAATGACGTGGCCCCGGCGCAGCGCGGTGTGGCGATGGTGTTCCAAAGCTATGCCCTGTTTCCGCACATGACGGTGTTTGAAAACATGGCCTTCGGCCTGCGCCTGTCCAAGGTGGACGAGGCACAAATCCAGAAGCGCGTGGGCGAAGCCGCCCGCATTCTGCAGCTCGATCCGCTGCTGCAGCGCCTGCCCAAGGCCCTGTCCGGCGGGCAGCGCCAGCGCGTGGCGATTGGCCGCGCCATCGTACGCCAACCCGGTGTGTTTTTGTTTGACGAACCGCTCTCCAACCTGGACGCCGCGCTGCGGGTGCAGACGCGTTTTGAGATTGCCAAGATTCACCGCGACTTTGGCCGCGCCAGCACGGTGTACGTGACGCACGACCAGGTCGAGGCTATGACTTTGGCCGACCGCATCGTGCTGCTCAACTCCGGCGCTGCGGTCGCGCGCGACGGCAGCGTGGCCCAGTTTGGCGCACCTCTGCAGCTCTACCACCATCCGGTAAACCAGTTTGTGGCCGGCTTTATCGGCTCGCCCAAGATGAATTTCTTTGCTGCCACCCTGCAGGCCGCCACGCCAGAAATGGCGACCCTGCAACTCACCACCGGCGAGACTTTGCAGGCACGGGTGAATGCACAGGCACTGCCTGTGGGTGCGCCGGTGACCCTGGGCTTGCGCCCGGAACACGCCGAAGTCGGCAACGCCACGCAACATGTGCTGCGCAACGTGCAGTGGCAGGAGCGACTCGGCGAATCCACCTACCTGTATCTGGAGAGCGGCGTCACCAGTGACCCCTGGGTCGTCAAGGCTCCTGGCAACAGCTTTGCGCTTACAGGTGAGCGCGTAGCCTTGAGCATGCCACCGCATCATCTGCATGTATTTGATGCCCAGGGCCTGTCCATGCCGCGCACCATCGCCAGCCAGGATATGGCCCTGTCCGTCCCCGCATCCGCACTCGCGGCGGCTTAAGAAAGCAACGCATGCAGCTTGGCGTTTGCTATTACCCAGAACAATGGCCCGCCGACTGGTGGGCCGAAGATGCGGCCCGCATGGCGGCAATGGGTATTCGCTACGTGCGCATTGCCGAATTTGCCTGGAGCCGCATCGAGCCCGAAGCGGGCCGCTTTGACTGGGCTTGGCTGGATCAGGCCGTGGAAACTCTGCACGCGGCCGGCCTGAAAGTGGTGATGTGCACGCCGACGGCCACCCCGCCCAAATGGCTGGTGGATGCCGACCCGGGGATGCTGGCGGTGGACGCCAACGGCCAGACGCGTGGCTTTGGCTCACGCCGGCACTATTGCTTTTCCAGCCTCACGTACCGTGCGCAGAGCGCACGCATCTCAGAAGCTGTTGCCGTGCGTTATGGCCAACACCCCGGCGTCGCTGCCTGGCAAACGGATAACGAATATGGCTGCCACCTCACAGTGCTGAGTTACAGCGCAGCAGCGCGCAAGGCCTTCCGGCTTTGGCTGCAGCAGAAATACGGCACGGTGGCTGCGCTCAACAGCGCCTGGGGCACGGTGTTCTGGAGCCAGGAGTACCGCAACTTTGACGAGGTGGACCCGCCCGTGGGCACGGTAACCGAGGCCAATCCAGCGCACCGCCTCGATTACCGCCGCTTTGCTTCCAGCGAAGTGGTGGCCTTTAACCGCATCCAGACCGACATCATCCGCAAGCACTCGCCCGGCCGCGATGTGACGCACAACTTCATGGGCTTCTTCACCGAGTTCGACCACCACGATGTGTCAGTCGATCTGGATGTGGCCACTTGGGACAGCTACCCCTTGGGCTTCACACAAGACTTTTTCCTGAGCGCCGAAGAAAAGCGCCGCTATGCGCGCACCGGCCATCCGGATATTCCTTCCTTTCACCATGACCTGTACCGCGGCATGTGCCAAGGCGCCAACCAGGGACGCTGGTGGGTGATGGAGCAGCAACCCGGCCCGGTGAATTGGGCGCAGTGGAATCCGGCGCCGCTGGACGGCATGGTGCGGCTGTGGACTTGGCAGGCCTTTGCCCACGGCGCCGAGGTGGTGAGCTATTTCCGCTGGCGTCAGGCACCTTTTGCGCAGGAGCAAATGCATGCCGGCCTGAACCGCCCGGACCGCAGTCTGGACCAGGGTGGTGTCGAAGCGACCCAGGTGGCGCGCGAACTTCTAGCCCTGGGAATCGACGCCAATGCGGCGACTGCGGCAGCGGGCGCAAACCTGAAAGTCGCGGCTCAAGTTGCCTTGGTGCTGGATTACCCCAGCCTCTGGATGGCGCAGATCCAGCCCCAGGGTGCCGACTTCAACCCCATGGAAATCACTTTCCGTGCTTACAGCGCGCTACGCCAGTTGGGCCTGGATGTGGACGTGGTGTCCAGCCGGGCCGATCTGACGGGCTATTCCATGGTGGTACTTCCCGCCCACTTGCGCGAAGACTCGGAGCTGGCAAAGCGCCTGGAGGCCAGTGGAGCGCAAGTCGTATTCGGCCCACGTGCGGGCTCCAAGAATCAGTCGTTAGCTTTTGCCGAGGGCCTTCCACCCGGTGCCTTTGCCGCGCTGGCCGGGCTGCAAGTGCAGCGCGTCGCCTCACTTCCCCCTGGCCTGGAAGATGCCGTGCACTGGCCTGACGGCAGCAAGACGGCCAATAGCCATTGGCGTGAAGACGTGCACGCAATGGGAGCCGAGACGGTGGCCCATTTTGATGACGGCCGCGCCGCTGTGCTGCGCCATGGCCGCAACTGGACCAGCGCAGGCTGGCCCGACGATGCGGGCTGGAAGCAACTGTTTACCCTCGCCGCCTCGGCTGCGGGCCTGCCGACACAAGTGCTGCCCACCGATGTGCGCACCAGCCGCCTGGGTGACTGGCTTTTTGCCCAGAATTTTTCGAGTTCAACGGTGGAGTTTTCACCGTCCAACCACGCGCAGTGCCTGCTGGGTGCGCGTGTTCTGGCCCCGCAGGGCCTGGCCATCTGGAAGTTAGGCCCTTCCG
>CANFNO010000209.1 GCA_947447845.1 Burkholderiales bacterium
CAAGAATCGGCTACTTTGTCCGACGCCTATACCAACCCTTTGGCCCATTACCAGATCATTCGCCGCAACGGTGCCGTGGTTTCGTTCGAGCCCAACAAAATTGCTGTGGCCATGATGAAGGCCTTTCTGGCTGTCCATGGCACCCAGGGTGCAGCCTCAGCCAGCGTCCGCGAGACTGTGGACGATTTGACCCAGCAAGTGATTCGCGCTCTGGTGCGTTCACGCCCTGCGGGTGGCACTTTCCATATTGAGGACGTACAGGACCAGGTTGAACTCGGCCTGATGCGCAGCAGCCACCACGAAATTGCCCGCGCCTATGTGCTGTACCGCGAGCGACGGACTCAGGAGCGAGCCAAACAGCTTGAGCAGGCCAAGCCTGCAGCCCCGGTGATTCATGTACTGGAGGGTGGTGAGCGGGTGGCGCTGGATTTGGTGCAACTGCAGTCGCGCATTGAAAACGCCTGCGCCGGCCTGGGTGCAGACGTCAAAGCCGACCCCATAGTCGCCGAGACCATGCGCAACCTGTACGACGGAGTGCCTATGGACGAGGTCTACAAAGCGTCCATCCTGGCAGCCCGCACGCTAATCGAAAAGGACCCGGACTACACCTACGCCACCGCGCGTTTGCTGTTCCACACCATTTCGCGCGAGGTGCTGGGCCGCGACGTGGCCCAGGCCGACATGGCTGAAGCCTATGCCGATTACTTTCCCGGCTTCATCAAAAAAGGCGTGGACGCCGAGCGCCTGGACGAAAAGCTCCTGCAGTTTGACCTGAAACGCCTGGGCGCCGCGCTCAAGAGCAGCCGCGATTTGCAGTTTGACTACCTCGGTCTTCAAACCCTGTATGACCGCTACTTCCTGCACATCGGCAAGCAACGCATCGAATTGCCGCAGGCGTTTTTTATGCGTGTGGCCATGGGCTTGGCGCTCAATGAAATTGACCGCGAGGCGCGCGCCATCGAGTTCTACGAGGTGCTGTCCTCTTTTGACTTCATGTCCAGCACGCCTACGCTGTTCAACGCTGGCACGCTGCGCTCGCAACTCTCGAGTTGCTACCTGACCACCGTGCCAGATGATCTGGACGGCATTTACGAGTCCATCAAGGAAAACGCCCTGCTCTCCAAGTTCGCCGGCGGCCTGGGCAACGACTGGACCCGCGTGCGCGCCTTGGGAAGCCACATCAAGGGCACCAACGGCGAATCTCAGGGCGTAGTGCCCTTCCTCAAAGTGGTGAACGACACGGCCGTGGCGGTCAACCAAGGCGGCAAGCGCAAGGGCGCCGTCTGCACCTACCTGGAAACCTGGCACCTGGACATCGAAGAGTTCCTGGAACTGCGTAAGAACACCGGCGACGACCGCCGCCGCACCCATGACATGAACACCGCCAATTGGGTGCCCGACCTGTTCATGCGCCGTGTGATGGAGAAAGGCACCTGGACGCTGTTCTCCCCCTCCAATGTGCCTGACCTGCACGACCTGTTTGGCGCCGATTTCGAAAAGGCCTACGTCGCCTACGAAGCAAAGGCTGCGCGTGGAGAGATCACGCCCACACGCACGCTGCAAGCCGCCGACCTGTGGCGCAAGATGCTGACCATGCTGTTTGAGACTGGCCACCCTTGGATCACCTTCAAGGACGCCTGCAATGTTCGCTCGCCCCAGCAGCATGCTGGCGTGGTGCACTCCTCCAACCTGTGCACCGAGATCACACTCAACACCTCGGACACCGAAACCGCAGTTTGCAACCTGGGCTCGGTCAATCTGCTGCACCACCTGAAGGACGGCGCACTGGACCACGTCAAGCTCAAGCGCACCATCACCACAGCCATGCGCATGCTGGACAACGTCATCGACATCAACTACTACGCTGTCAAGAAGGCGCGTGACTCCAATCTGCGTCACCGCCCGGTGGGTCTGGGCCTGATGGCGTTCCAGGACAGCCTGTACAGCTTGCGCATTCCGTATTCCAGCGATGCCGCTGTGCAGTTCGCCGATACATCCATGGAAGCCATCTGCTACTACGCTTACTGGGCCTCCACCGAATTGGCACGCGAACGCGGCAAGTACTCCAGCTACAAGGGCTCGCTGTGGGACAAAGGGGTGTTGCCACTGGACACGCTCGACATGCTGGCATCGGCCCGCGGTGGCTACGTGGAAGTGGACCGCTCCGCCACACTGGACTGGGACGCACTGCGCAAGAAAATTGCGGCAGACGGCATGCGCAACTCCAACTGCGTGGCCATTGCCCCGACTGCCACCATCTCCAACATTATTGGCGTGGATGCGTCGATCGAACCCTGCTTTGGCAACCTCTCTGTCAAGTCCAATCTGTCCGGCGAATTCACCGTAATCAACAGCTACCTGGTGCGCGACCTGAAGCGCCTGGGCATCTGGGACGACGTGATGGTGATGGACCTTAAACACTTCGACGGTTCACTCCAACCCATTGACCGCGTGCCGCAGGAAATCAAGCAGCTCTATGCCACCGCCTTCGAAGTGGAGACACAGTGGCTGGTGGAAGCAGCGGCGCGTCGCCAGAAGTGGATTGACCAAGCGCAGTCGCTCAATATTTATATGGCAGGCGCCTCGGGCAAGAAGCTCGATGAGACCTACAAACTTGCTTGGGTGCGTGGTCTCAAGACCACCTATTACCTGCGCACCATGTCGGCCACGCACGCTGAGAAATCGACCGTGACTGCTGGGCGCCTGAACGCCGTTTCCTCGGGTAAAGATTCAACAGGCTCAATGAAGATGTCGAGCGCTATGGAGGCCGCTGCTGCCGCTGCGCAAGCGCAGATGGCGCTGTCGGATAACGCGGCGACTGACATCCGATTCTGCGGCGTCGATGACCCAACCTGCGAGTCCTGCCAGTAGTGGTTTTGCATCGCTCAGCACACACTTTGCGATGCATATCAACAACACTCTTAACAGTGAAATGCGTGAGCCCTTTTCATTTCATTTCACTGCTCTCATAATCCGCTGATTGGAAACACCTATGTTGACCTGGGACGAAGAAGTTAAGCCCTCATCGCAATCAAATTTCGCACGTACGGCGCAGCCTTCTGCACCGCTGACGAAAGAATTCGCTTCCCCTGAATTACGCACCTTGGACGACGGCGCACGCGTTGCGGTCACACCTTCTGCGTCTCCCATCAAGCCACTGCTTACCGAATCCGCACGCCGCGTACGTGCATCTGACAAGCGCATCATCAACGGCCAGACGGATGTGAATCAGTTGGTGCCCTTCAAGTACAAATGGGCCTGGGAAAAATACCTGGCTAGTTGCGCCAACCACTGGATGCCGCAAGAGGTCAACATGACGCGCGATATTGCGCTTTGGAAAGATCCCAACGGCCTGACCGAGGACGAACGTCGCATCGTCAAGCGCAACCTCGGCTTCTTCGTCACCGCCGACTCACTGGCAGCCAACAACATTGTGCTGGGTACCTATCGTCACATCACCGCGCCCGAATGCCGTCAGTTTTTGTTGCGCCAGGCATTTGAAGAAGCGATCCATACGCACGCTTATCAATACATTGTGGAATCGCTAGGGTTGGACGAAGGCGAGATCTTCAATGCCTATAACGAAGTCAAGTCCATCCGCGACAAAGACGAGTTCCTGATCCCCTTTATCGAAGCCATCATGGACCCCAACTTCCATACCGGCACACTCGAAACCGATCAAACTTTGCTGAAAAGCCTGATCGTCTTTGCGTGCCTGATGGAAGGGCTTTTCTTCTATGTCGGCTTCACGCAAATTCTGGCGCTCGGTCGGCAGAACAAGATGACCGGCGCTGCCGAGCAGTACCAATACATCCTGCGCGACGAGTCGATGCACTGCAACTTTGGGATCGACTTGATCAACCAGCTTAAGGCCGAAAATCCGCAGCTTTGGACGCCTGAATTCAAAGCAGAAATCAAGAGCCTGTTCGAGAAGGCCACCGAACTGGAATATCGCTATGCCGAAGACACCATGCCGCGTGGCGTGCTGGGCATGAATGCCTCCATGTTCAAGGGCTATTTGCGCTATATCGCCAACCGTCGCGCTACCCAGATTGGTCTGGAGCCACTGTTCCCGAACGAAGAGAACCCGTTCCCCTGGATGAGCGAAATGATCGACCTGAAGAAGGAACGTAACTTCTTTGAAACCCGCGTGATTGAGTACCAATCGGGCGGCGCGCTTTCCTGGGATTAAGCCTCAACATGTTTTTTAGAATTTCACACTTGCACAGCTCTCTCGAAGAAGAGAGTGTGGATGTGTGTTACCGCGTTCATGCCGCTGGGACACGACCCAACGATATGAATCGCTTCTTGCACTCCAACTCGCAAGAAGTGCTCTTTGTTATCTGATCAAGGAGAATATTATGGCAACTGCAAAAAAACCGGCCGCAAAAAAGGCCGCTCCCGCGAAGAAAGCTGCTGCTCCCAAAGTAGCAGCGAAAAAGGCCGCTCCGGCTAAGAAGGCAGCAGCTCCTGCCAAGAAGGTAGCAGCAAAGAAAGCCGCTCCGGCTAAGAAGGCAGCAGCTCCTGCAAAGAAGGTAGCAGCAAAGAAGGCCGCTCCGGCTAAGAAGGCAGCAGCTCCTGCAAAGAAAGCGGCCGCCAAAAAAGCTGCGCCGGCTAAAAAAGCAGCACCAGCTGCCAAGAAAGCGGTAGTCAAAAAGGCTGCTGCTAAGAAGCCCGCAGCAAAAAAGGCCGTAGCTAAGAAAGCAGCCAAGAAGCCGGCTGCGAAGAAAGCCGCGAAAGCACCCGCTGCCGCCGCACCAGCACCCGCTGCCACTGCTGCTCAGACCACTCTGAACCCGCAGGCTGCTTGGCCGTTTCCTACGGCAAGCAAACCCTAATTCTTTAGGGTATCAAGGCCCGGCGCCAATTGGTGTCGGGCTTTTTTTTATGGGTAGAAGGCCAGCAACCTGTAGCCTGAAATTTTTTCAGATGCCTCACCCGCTCGCACGACGATAGGAACATTGGCCACCAGATCCGCACGCGATCCAATCAGGGTAATTTCACTGTACTGGCCAGGCAAAAGCACACGCCGCAAAAGGGGCTGGTCTTGCAGGTCGGTGAGGGTCAGTTCCAGTGCCGGAGCTGCCAATTCGATAGCAGCACTGTTGCGCAAGCTCAGACTCAGGCTGTAGACCCCAGGCTTCACATGGGTAAACGCTGAGTTGTCGATTGCAATAGATTCGATCTGCCGGGGGGCAGAAATTGCGCAGCCCAGAAACTCGCAGCCATATGCCAAAGGGAGACGCAATGCCGGGGAACTTGCTGCCAGGCGATCGCGCTCAAAAAACAAAAATTGTGAGATGAGTAACAGTGCCAGCACAAAAGACAACGAAAGCATTACCTTGGTCCCAAGATAGCGATCAACCCAGCTTTGCTGACGACGACGTGGCATAAAAGATGGCGCAGCGTCGTCATTGGTATTTGATATTGGACCGGAAACCGACTCCTGCGGCACAGGCGATTGATAAGCCCAGTCTTCGACGGTGGTCGGTGCAAAATGGGAGTCGTGCAGGACTGCATCCACTGGTAGCTCTGACGGAGGCTGATACAGATAGGCCGTGGTCTGGTCCAAATCCGAAGGTCCCTCCTCCTGAGCAATTCCGGCCGACGGCAAGTCCCACACAGGTTCCTGTGTCTCATGTGGGGAATCTTTTGCCACATCTTGTGGTTCGTTTGAGACCGATTTTTCTAGTTGCGCTGTTTGGGGCTCAAGCACAGGACCCCAGTCGTACGCCTCAGCGCCTGCAGGCTGCGCAACTTCAGTATCAGTTGGCCCCGATGTCGAATTGTTCGGATCACTAACCTGAGGCTCAGGTGAAGAGGGCACCGCAGTCACGTCCAGGGATCGCAGATGCGCATTGGCATCAAACACTTCGTC
>CANFNO010000210.1 GCA_947447845.1 Burkholderiales bacterium
ATTTACTGGCCTGATCGCGTTCCATAAATGAAGCGTCCTTTGGATTTTTTGAAGAAAAGAAAGCGCGGCATCAGCCCGGGAAGTTTTCCGGGGTCTTGGCCTTGGAGCGGGCCTCGGCAGCACTGACGAGGTTGCGGCGCACCAGTTCGGACAGGTTCTGGTCGAGCGTCTGCATCCCGAAGTTCGAGCCGGTCTGGATGGCCGAATACATCTGCGCCACCTTGGCCTCGCGGATCAGGTTGCGGATGGCGCTGGTGCCGAGCATGATTTCGTGCGCCGCTACACGGCCCTGACCGTCCTTGGTCTTGCACAGGGTCTGCGAGATCACTGCCTGTAGTGACTCGGACAACATGGCGCGCACCATTTCTTTTTCATCGGCGGGGAACACGTCAATGATCCGGTCAATCGTCTTGGCTGCACTCGAGGTGTGCAGTGTGCCGAACACCAGGTGGCCGGTTTCGGCCGCCGTCATGGCCAGACGAATCGTTTCCAGGTCGCGCATTTCGCCCACCAGAATCGCATCCGGGTCTTCGCGCAAGGCTGAGCGCAGGGCGGCTGCGAAGGACAGCGTATGTGGCCCGACTTCGCGTTGGTTCACCAGACATTTCTTGGACTCGTGCACAAACTCGATCGGGTCTTCCACCGTCAGGATGTGGCCGAATTCGGTTTCATTCAGGTAGTTCACCATGGCGGCCAGCGTGGTGGATTTGCCGGAACCTGTGGGCCCGGTGACCAGCACCATGCCGCGCGGCTTGAGCGCCAGATCGGCAAAAATCTTGGGCGCGTTGAGTTGCTCAAGCGAAAGTATCTTGCTCGGAATAGTCCGGAACACCGCACCTGCGCCACGGTGGTGGTTGAAGGCATTGACCCGGAAGCGCGCCAGTCCATCAATCTCGAACGAGTAGTCGATCTCCAGAAACTCTTCGTAATGTTTGCGCTGGGTGTCGTTCATGATGTCGTACACCATGCTGTGCACCTGCTTGTGGTCCAGCGCTTCCACGTTGATGCGTCGCACGTCGCCGTGCACGCGGATCATGGGGGGCAAACCAGCAGAGAGGTGAAGGTCCGATGCTTTGTTTTTGACACTGAAGGCCAATAGTTGGGTGATATCCACAAAGTCCTCTCTCGCTTGATGTTGTTTGGTACGCTTGCCGGATTATGACCATGATTGCCGACAATCTCCAACGGGTACGCGCCCGAATTTCTGATGCCTGCCTGGCCAGCGCGCGGCCCCAAGGGTCAGTAACTTTGCTGGCGGTTTCCAAGACCTTCGGCGCGGATGCCGTGCGAGAGGCCCATGTGGCCGGACAAATCGCATTTGGTGAGAATTACATTCAAGAAGCGGTGGACAAAATCACCGCGCTTGCCGATTTGCCGCTGCAGTGGCATTGCATAGGCCCGATCCAGAGCAACAAGACGCGTTTGGTGGCCGAGCATTTCGACTGGGTGCATTCGGTTGACCGGCTCAAGATCGCGCAGCGCTTGAGTGAGCAACGGCCTGCGGGTAAAACCCCGTTACAAATTTGTATTCAGGTCAATATCGATAGCGGGCCAAACAAGGCTGGCGTTGCACCGGAGGCTGCGCTGGAACTAGCGCAACAAATACAAGCGCTACCGCATTTGCAATTGCGGGGTTTGATGACGATTCCGGAACCTGCCGCCGACTTTGCTGCAGCCTGCGCGGTTCATGTACGCGCGCGCCAGTTGTTTGATGCGCTGAACGCGCAGGGCCTGGGCCTGGATACCTTGTCGATGGGGATGACTGCAGACTTGGAAGCCGCCGTGCACTCCGGCAGCACCATGGTGCGTGTCGGAAGTGCGATTTTTGGAAAGCGCGGCTAAGCCCATTGCCGCGCTCCATTGCGGAGCGCGAGAGAACTACTTCAATCCAACTTGATGTGCGTCGTGTTTTTGACTTCTTCCATCACCGCGTAGGTGCGCGTCTCGCGCACGCCGGGCAATTGCCACAGCACGCTACCGGCAAAGTCGCGGTAGGCACCCATGTCTGCAATACGGGTCTTGAGCAGGTAGTCAAAACCGCCGGCCACCATATGACATTCCTGAATTTCGCCATGCACCTGCACTGCCGCCTTAAAGGCTTCAAACACATTGGGCGTGGTGCGGTCTAGTAGTACTTCGACAAACACGGTCATGCCTGCGTCCAGCCTGACTGGATTCAGTCGCGCCTCATAGCCCAGGATGTAGCCGTCTTTGGTCAGTCGCTGCACGCGCGAGAGCACCGCAGTGGGCGAAAGCGCCACAGTTTCTGCCAGTTTCAGGTTGGACATGCGCCCGTCCTGCTGCAGACAATTGAGGATTTTCAGGTCGATCCGGTCAAGATCTGCACGGCCGTTTGCAACATGTGTCATGGTGGTTTATGGATTCCGTTGAAGGTGGGGCCAAAGCAATCGCGCGCCTTTACAAAGCCAGAAAAACCTGACTCCGGCAGAAGCATTCACTATTTGGGACTCCCATACTAAGACATTCTGATGATGTTGATCATTATTATGGATAATTTAATCAAACTTGGTCATTATTGACTAAAGGTTAACCAAAAGATTAATTCACTAAATTTACCTGCAAATATGGTAAATAAATCGTTGGAAAAACTTGGATCATCGTGATTGCTGCTAACTCCAGGAGACCGCCGTGCTAATCAATGTTCAACTCCCTTTTCCCTACCGTCGCGAGAGTGACGTGGTTGCGCGACATTTACAGGTCGTGAACACCGGCCTGGACTGGGCCGCTGCCGCAAAAGCGGCCACGCCCTGGGTGCAATCGGTGCGCGACAACCCGCCACCGTTCTGGGCCATGGAAAGCCTTTTGCGCGAATACCCCATTTCCAGCGCCGAGGGCCTGGCCCTGATGCGCCTGGCAGAAGCGCTTCTGCGGGTGCCCGACGCTGAAACCGCGATTGCCCTGACCGCCGACCAACTTGGCCGCGCCGACTTCGACAACAGCGGCGACAAAGTGTTGGCACGGCTCAGCAGCACAGCGATTGCGCTGTCCAAGCACTTCCTGCCCGATCCACAAACCGGCCAAGGCCCGCAGGCCGAGCCCGGCATCATGGCCAAGCTGGGTGCCAAGACCGTAGTCGCGGCTACCCTGCGCGCGGTGCAACTGCTGGGTCGCCAGTTTGTCCTGGGCCAGACCATGCAAGAGGCTTTGAAAGAAGCCGACACTGCGCGCAAAAATCAGGGCGCAAGCCTCACCTACTCCTATGACATGCTGGGCGAGGGCGCACGCACGGATGCCGATGCACTGCGCTATTTGCAAAGCTATACCGCGGCCATTCAATACATCGCCACCCACAGCGACACCAGCGGGGCGCCCGAGGAGAACGATGGCATCTCCATCAAGCTCAGCGCCTTGCACCCGCGTTATGAAGATGCGCAAAGCCAGCGCGTGCTGGATGAATTGGTGCCGCGCGTCTGGACGTTGTGCGAGCAGGCGGCCAAGGCCAACATCAACCTGACCATTGACGCCGAAGAAGTGGACCGGCTAGAGCTATCGCTGGAAGTGTTTGAAGCGCTGCTCAAGCGTGTGGCACAACACTGCCCACAGTGGAAAGGCTTTGGTATGGCGTTGCAGTCGTATCAGACGCGTGCGCTGGAACTGATCGAGCACCTCACTGCCGTGGCGCGCAAATACAAAGTGCGTCTGATGTGCCGCCTGGTCAAGGGCGCCTATTGGGATGCGGAGATCAAGCGCGCCCAGGAACTGGGCCTGCCGTGCTACCCGGTCTTCACCCACAAGCACCACACCGATGTAGCGTACCTGGCCTGCGCCCGCGTCTTGCTGGATGCGCCCGACGCCATCTACCCCCAGTTCGCCACCCACAACGCCGCCACCATTGCCGCCATTTTGCAAATGGCGGCGCGTACCGGCGGCAAGTTCGAGTTGCAGCGTCTGCACGGCATGGGCGAGGGCATCTATAACGAAGTGCTGAAGAACCCCACGGTTGCCTGCCGCGTCTATGCGCCGGTGGGTGCGCACCGCGACCTGCTGGCTTACCTTGTGCGCCGTCTGCTTGAAAACGGCGCGAATTCCTCTTTTGTGCACCAGATGGCTGATGAGTCGGTGAACATGCAGGAGCTTTTGATTTCCCCCTTGCGCCTGGAGCCGGAGTCCTCCCTGCCCATGCCAATCGATCTGTTTGGTGCCCACGCGGGAGCGCGCAAGAACAGCACCGGTCTGGATCTCACCGTGCCCGCCATGCGCGCGCCGCTGCTTGCTGCATTGCAAACCACGGCGGTGCCGGTGGTAGCGCCATCTGATGTTGCTGATGTTGCACCAGCTTTTGAATCCTGCAAGCTTGAGTTTGCAACCTGGAGCCATACCGAAGTGGGCCAGCGCGCGGCCATTCTGCGCAGTGCGGCAGACGCGATGCTGGCGCAAACCAACAGTCTGTGCGCCATCCTGGTCAAGGAAGCCTTCAAGACCTGGGGTGACGCTGTGTCCGAAGTGCGTGAAGCGGTGGACTTCCTGCGCTACTACGCCGATGAGGCCGAGCGCATCATGCAACCCATCTCCATGCCGCAGGTGCATGGCGTAACTGCCACGCCCTTTACCTATGGCGTAACCGGCGAAACCAACACCTTGCGCCTGACCGCGCGCGGTGTCTGGGTTTGCATCAGTCCGTGGAATTTCCCGTTGGCCATCTTCGCCGGGCAGGTCGCGGCTGCCCTGGCCACCGGCAACACCGTGCTAGCAAAACCTGCCGAACAAACCCCCGGTGTGGCCCACGCCGCAGTGCGCATCCTGCATGCCGCCGGTGTGCCGGTCGATGCATTGCAGCTGTTGCACGGCGCCGGTGAAACCATTGGCGCAGCCCTGGTGGCCCAGCCCGGTGTGGCCGGTGTGGTGTTTACTGGCTCCACGCAGGTGGCCAAAATAATTCAGCGTGCACTGGCTGCCAAAGAGGGCGCCATCGTCCCGCTGATTGCGGAGACCGGCGGTATCAACGCCATGGTGGTGGACTCCAGCGCCTTGCCTGAGCAAGTGGTGGACGCCGTGGGCATGAGCGCCTTCCGCTCGGCTGGTCAGCGCTGTTCGGCGCTGCGCCTGCTGTGCGTGCACGAGTCGATTGCCGACGGCGTGATCGAGATGGTGCAGGGCGCCGCGCGTGAACTCAAAGCGGGTGACCCGAGCGAACTCTCCACCGACGTCGGCCCGGTGATTGACAAAGAAGCCTTTGACAATATTCAGCGCCAGATTGATCGGCTTAAGAAAGAGGCACGGGTGCTGGTGCAGCCAGACGCCACCAGCGCGTCTGCCATGCCCAACCTGATTGCGCCGCATGCGTTTGAAGTCAAGAGCATTGCCGATGTGACATCCGAGATCTTCGGCCCGGTGTTGCAAATCGTGCGCTGGTCGGGCGATCCCGCAGATGTCATCACGCAGATCAACGCCCTGGGTTATGGCTTGACCATGGGCATTCAGACGCGCATCGACTCGCGCGCCAATGCACTGGCCCACGCCGCGCACATCGGCAACGTCTACATCAACCGCAACATGATCGGCGCAGTCGTCGGGGTGCAGCCCTTTGGTGGCGAGGGCCTGAGTGGCACGGGCCCCAAAGCCGGTGGCCCGCACTACCTGTACCGCTTCTGTGCCGAGCAGACCGTCACCGTGAACACCACGGCGGCGGGTGGCAACGCGGCATTGCTTGCGCGATAAGTTGCTTTGATTTGACTTGATGCTAGGGCCGCTGGGGCATAAACTGGCCATTCAAAACAATGGATGGAGACGCACCAGCGTGAAGAAAAATATAAGCAATTTGCCCCCAGCGGGCCGCAAGCCGTGCGTGCCGGAACCAGGGGCTATGCATGGCATCGGTCGCTAACACAATCCAGCGTTTCAAAAT
>CANFNO010000211.1 GCA_947447845.1 Burkholderiales bacterium
AGTTGCTTGCGTGCAGTGATGTCGATGATGGAGCCCATCCAGCCGGTCTGCTCTCCGTTGGCGTCGATCAGCGGCGACTCGAACACCATCACATTCAAGAGCCGGCCGTCCTGATGGCACCACAACGCCTCGTAACCGTCGCGGGGAGCTCTGCCCTCCAGATTACGTTTGTTGCGCAGCATGACTTCATCCAGGGCATCCGGCGGCCAGTAAGGCATGGGGGGCTGCAGTCCCACCAGTTGGTCAGCGCTAAGCCCCACCATGTGGCAAAAAGTGCGGTTCACATACAAGATGCGGCCCTCGGCATCACGCGCGCGCAGGCCCACCAGGGCCGAGTCTTCCATGGCCTGACGCCAGGCGGCCTCGGTACGCCAGGCTTCTTCAGCGCGAGAAATCTGGCGCACCTGACCCCGCAGCAAGATCGTTGCTACCAGCATGATCGTCAAAAACCCGGTGACCAAAACAATGGGCAAGGTACGCCACAACGGCCTTGTCAGCTCGCGGGCAGTCAGTTCCAGATAGACGCCTGGCATATTGCCACCCACCTGCACCATGTAGCTCTCTCTTCCCTGAGATTCAAGCCGCAGTGGTACTTCATCGACGGAGGCAATCATTTGCTGATAACCATCTATCAGTTGCACATCGTATTTGCGGGTCAGCCACCAAGGCAGACCACGCCGCAGCAGCACGGTCGGTGAGTAACGCACGATCAGCGTCTCACCGTTGATTTCCAGCATCAAGTGGGAAGACACGCCGGGACTATCTTGCGGGCCCTTGCCGCGCAGTCCGGACAGGGGTTGCGAATCTGGCACGTGGGCCAAGATGCGGTTGTTCGCGTCCAGCCAGGTCACGCTTTGCCAAAGCCGACGCAAACCTTCCACCACCACCGGATTGCTCGCCAAACCGTCAGGAGTCTTGGGAAGGTGTGCTATCTGGTGACCCAGGTCTTGCAGATACGACATTTCCGTGTCGAGCCTGCTTTGCAACTGCGCCTCACTGCTGAGCGCGTCGGCAATCATGGTGGCGCGGCGCGCCTCCTGATCATCCACTTCAGCCCGATAGGCCCAAGACAACACACCCGCCACAAACAGGCCGGAAGCCAGCAAGGGCAACAACCACAGTCGGCGGCGAGTCTGTTCCCAAACCCGGGCGGCCAAACCTGACCTGCGAATAGCGGTAGGGGGTACAAGCATGAAGCAGTCTAGCCTTGCTTCAGGAATTTGGCAGCACAAACAGCAGGAAAACCTGGGGTTAACCCGTACGCCACACCAAAGCCCATTGGAAAAATGTGGAAAACCACACTTGCCCTAACCACACCAGACAAAGGACACTTCGTTGCGTTCATTTATTAAATAAGGAGATCATTGCATGACCCGTTTTACCCGTCGCACCCTCGTTGGGGCCGTTATGGCCGTTGCTGCCTTGGGCGCCACCATTGCCCAAGCCCAGACACCCATCGTCATCAAATTCAGCCACGTGGTGGCTGCCGACACCCCTAAGGGAAAAGCCTCCGAATTCTTCGCCAAGCGCGCTGCCGAACTCACCAAAGGCAAGGTCAAGGTAGAGGTGTATGCCAACAGCGCCCTGTACAAAGACAAGGAAGAACTCGAAGCCCTACAGATTGGCGCTGTGCAAATGCTGGCCCCCTCGCTGGCCAAGTTCGGCCCCTTGGGCGTGAAAGAGTTCGAAGCCTTTGACTTCCCGTTTATCTTTGACGACACGGAAGACTTGCACAAGATCACCCAGGGCGCAGTAGGCGCCGGCCTGATGGCCAAACTGGAGCCGCGTGGCATCAAGGGCCTGGCGTTCTGGGACAACGGCTTCAAGTCGTTCTCGGCCAATACGCCGATCAAGTCTGCAGCCGACATGAAGGGCAAGAAGTTCCGCATCCAGTCCAGCAAAGTGCTGGAAGAAGAAATCCGCTCAGTCGGTGGCATTCCACAGGTGATGGCTTTCTCTGAGGTGTACCAAGCGCTGCAAACCGGCGTGGTGGATGGCACCGAGAACCCGATCTCCAACTTCTACACCCAGAAGATGCATGAAGTGCAAAAGCACCTCTCCATCACCAACCACGGTTACCTGGGTTATGCCGTAATTGCCAACAAGAAATTCTGGGACGGTTTGCCGACCGACATCCATGCCCAGCTTGAGCAGGCAATGAAGGACGCTACCGTCTACGCCAACAAAATTGCCCAGGAAGAAAACGACCAGGCTCTGGAAGGCGTGAAGAAGAGCGGCAAGACCACCGTCTACGTGCTGACGAAAGACGAGCGTCTGGCCCTGAAAAAGGCCATGGCCCCCGTGCACCTCAAGATGGCTGACCGCGTGGGCAAGGAAACACTCCAGACCATTTACAAAGAAACCGGTTTCGACCCCGAGAAGCTGTAAGTTCTTAGAAGCACTCCCACATCCTTCGGAACTGCATTTATGAAATTCTTTGACCACCTGGAAGAGTGGCTTGTCACCTTCCTCATGGGGGGCGCGACGTTGGTGATTTTCGTCGCCGTCGTCCACCGTTACGCCGCCGGCATGGCCATTCCCGGCCTGCAGGACTGGCTGTTGTCCATCAACATGACCTGGGCGCAGGAGCTCACCATCATCATGTTTGTGTGGATGGCCAAGTTTGGCGCGGCCTATGGTGTGCGCACCGGCATCCACGTGGGTGTGGACGTGCTTATCAACCGCTTGAGCGACGCCAACCGCAGTAAGTTCATTATTTTCGGACTGTGCGCTGGCGCCCTGTTTACCGGCATTGTGGCCACCCTTGGCGGGCGCTTTGTCTGGGAAAACGGTGCTCACCACTTCTTTGCCAACTTGCTGGGCATGGCAGCGGATGGTGCTTTTGAAGGCCCGACCACGCCTGACCTGGAGTGGCCAACCTGGATGGTTTACAGCGCCATTCCGCTGGGCACCAGCCTGATGTGTTTCCGCTTTTTGCAAGTCATGGTGGGCTTCATCAAGACAGGTGAACTGCCGCACCACGACCACGGCCATGTGGACGGACTGGAAGAAGAAGTGCCCGCCTTGGACCTCAACCCCTACGGCATGAAAGACAACCTGCACCCCGCTGATCTGAACGAACAGAAAGGTGGTGACAAATGAACGCTGCCATCATCTTTGTCCTGTTGCTGGTGCTGATGCTGACCGGCATGCCGATTTCGATCTCGCTGGGCCTGACAGTGTTGACCTTTTTGTTCGGCTTCACTCAGGTTCCGCTGGAATCTGTGGCGCTCAAGTTGTTCACCGGTATTGAGAAGTTCGAGATCATGGCGATTCCGTTCTTCATCCTGGCAGGTAACTTCCTGACGCACGGCGGGGTGGCGCGGCGCATGATCAACTTTGCCTCCAGCATGGTCGGTCACTGGTACGGTGGCCTGGGTCTGGCTGGCGTGATGGGTTGTGCACTGTTTGCTGCGGTGTCGGGCTCCAGCCCGGCCACTGTGGTGGCCATCGGCTCGATCCTGCTGCCAGCCATGACGCGCGCTGGCTTTCCTAAAAGCTTTGGTGCCGGTGTTATCACGACCTCGGGTGCGTTGGGCATCCTGATCCCGCCTTCCATCGTGATGGTGATGTACTCAGTGGCGACCAACACCTCGGTGGGCGCCCTGTTCATGGCCGGTGTGGTTCCCGGCATTGCACTGGCCTGCGTGCTGGGTGGAGTGACCTGGTACCGAGCCAAGAAGTTCAACTATCCGCGTCTGCCCAAAGCCACCTGGAAAGAACGCCTGACTGCGTTTCGTGCCTCGGCCTGGGGTCTGCTGCTGATCGTGATCGTCATGGGCGGCATTTACAGCGGCATGTTCACTCCGACTGAAGCTGCCGCCATGAGCGCCGTGTATGCCTTCTTTGTGGCCGTTTTTGTCTACAAGGACATGGGACTCAAGGACGTGCCCAAGGTGCTGCTGAACTCGGCCAACATGTCGGCCATGCTGCTGTACATCATCACCAACGCGGTGCTGTTCTCCTTCATCATGACCAATGAAAACATTCCACAGGCCCTGGCCGACTGGATGCTGGGCAATGGTCTGGGAATGATTACGTTCCTGCTCGCCGTTAACGTGATTTTGCTGCTGGCCGGCAACTTCATGGAGCCATCCTCCATCGTGCTGATCTTCGCCCCCATCCTGTTCCCGGTGGCGATGAAGTTGGGCATCGACCCGGTGCACTTCGGCATCATCATGGTGGTGAACATGGAAGTGGGAATGTGCCACCCGCCGGTGGGACTCAACCTCTATGTGGCGTCAGGCATTACCAAGATGGGTATTACGGAGCTCACCGTGGCGGTCTGGCCATGGTTGCTGTCCATGCTTGGCTTCCTGATGGTGGTGACCTACTGGCCCGCGTTGTCCACCTGGTTCCCACGCATGCTGGGCATGATGTAGGCCTGCACACGGCTTAGCAATCAACCCGCTCTGTCACCGCGTTAAGCGCAGTGACAGAGCGGCTTTACTTGGTGCATTGCGCCAGACCAGTAGCACACTACTGATATCCCAGACCATCAGGAGATCACGACATGAAGTCATTGACCTGCCCCACCATCGTCCGTGCAGTTGTTTTTGCCGCCACTTTATTCACAGGCTTGACCGCACTGGCACAGGCTCCCATCGTCATCAAATTCAGCCACGTAGTGGCACCAGACACGCCCAAGGGCAAGGGCGCGCTGCGCTTCAAGGAACTGGCCGAGCAGCGTACCAATGGCCGCGTCAAGGTCGAGGTATTCGCCAACAGCGCTCTGTACAAGGACAAAGAAGAGATGGAAGCCCTGCAACTGGGCTCGGTACAAATGTTGGCGCCGTCACTGGCCAAGTTCGGGCCGCTGGGTGTAAAAGACTTTGAGGTGTTTGACCTGCCCTTTCTGTTCAAGGATGGCGCTTCCTTCCGTGGCATTACCGAAGGTCCGCTGGGCGCCGAATTGTTCAAGAAGCTCGAAACCCGGGGCATCACCGGGCTGGCCTACTGGGACAACGGTTTTCACATCATGAGCGCCAACAAGCCGCTGCATAGCGTGGCCGATTTCAAGGGCCTGAAGATGCGCATCCAAAGCTCCAAGGTGCTGGACGCTCAAATGCGCGCACTGGGGGCGATTCCGCAAGTGATGGCTTTCTCCGAGTTGTACCAGGCGCTGCAAAGCGGTGTGGTGGATGGCACCGAGGGCGTGGCATCGAACTTTTACACCCAAAAAATCTATGAAGTGCAAAAGCACATGACGATTTCCAACCACGGCCATCTGGCCTATGCGGTGATCGTCAACAAGCCCTTCTGGGATGGCCTGCCCGCAGACATTCGCACCCTACTGAACGGTGCCGTCAAGGACGCCACCACCTACGCCAACGCCATTGCCGCCACCGAAAACGTGCAGGCCCTGGACAAGATCAAGGCCAGCGGCAAGACCACCATCTACACACCCACCGCCGCCGAACTGGCCGAGTGGAAGAAGGCCTTGATGCCGGTGCACAAGGAGATGGAGTCGCGCGTGGGCATGGCCACGATTGAGGCGGCGTACAAAGCCGCAGGATTTACTCCAGCTAAGTAAGCGCTCCCAGGCATCAAGCAAACTCTGCACCAACCCCCGGTTGCTGCAGATTGATTTGTTGCAGCATACCCAGATCCGCCAGGGCGACCTGCGCAGCCACATCCAATGGTGTGTGCGGCTCGGCGCCAATAAGCGCTGTGAGTTTTTCATTGGCCAGTGCATGCGGCGAATCCCACAAGTAGTGCATTTCCGCCAGGGCCGCCCAGGTGGGGACGAACACCCCGCCCAGACGGATCAGCGCCCACGGCAGACGCTTGTAGCGCAGACCTTCACCGGACTTGACCCAGCCGCGCGCAAGTGCCAAGGGCGACAACACCTCCAACCATTGGCGC
>CANFNO010000212.1 GCA_947447845.1 Burkholderiales bacterium
GGGCCGTTGTGCAGAAAGCCGGGATCGTTCTTGCCCAACACCAGAGCCACCAACGTGCCGCCCACCATGGCCATGAGTGAGTTCACTGCCACCAGGCCAGAAATCTTGTCCAGCGTTTGTGCGCTCATGACATTGAAGCCAAACCAGCCCACTGTCAGAATCCAGGCGCCAAGCGCCAGAAACGGAATGCTCGAAGGCGGATGCGCCGAAATGGCGCCATCCTTGCGGTAGCGGTTGCTGCGTGCGCCCAGCAAAATGACCGCGCCCAGTGCAATCCAGCCGCCTACAGCGTGCACGACCACGCTACCGGCAAAGTCGTGGAACTCGGCACCAGTGTTAGCCAGCAACCAGGCCTGAACGCCAAAGTGCTGATTCCAGGCAATGCCTTCAAAGAAGGGATAAATCACTCCCACGACAACCGCGGTGGCCATAAGCTGCGGCCAGAACTTGGCGCGCTCGGCAATACCACCCGAAATAATCGCTGGAATGGCGGCGGCAAAGGTCAATAGAAAAAAGAACTTCACCAACGCATAGCCGTTTTTGGCTGCCAGTTCTTCGGCGCCGACAAAGAAGCCCGTGCCATAGGCTACGGAATAGCCCACGACAAAATAGACCACCGTGGATACCGAGAAGTCCACCAGGATCTTGACTAGCGCATTGACTTGGTTCTTGCGCCGCACCGTGCCCAACTCCAGAAACGCAAATCCCGCATGCATGGCAAGCACCATGACTGCGCCCAACAAAATAAACAAGGCATTTGCGCCCTGTTGTAGTGCATCCATAAACAACCTCTTGTGATTAATGCTTTTAAACGGTGCGTGAATTTGCGGCCAACCGCATTTGCACCAAGAGTAAGCAAATAGCACGCCAAAACAGAGCATTTGTAAAATTTATTGTTCTTTTGGTGCATGAGACACCCCTTGATATACTTACCGCAGCGCCAATTTGCTCCAGCTTGCGGGCGCTTTACAAATACAGCTAAAGACGGACCGACCCAAACTCCCGGCCTCGTTGAATGCGATGCCGGGTTTTTTTGTTTAGGGGTTTGCTTGGGAAAAAACTTGGACACGTTACCAATTGCCACAGCGCAAAGCATGCACTTTGACGCGCCGCTGCCGCTGCAAAGCGGAGCTGTGTTGTCTGACTACGCGCTGTCGTATGAGACCTACGGCACGCTCAATGCGCACAAGTCGAACGCAGTGCTGGTTTGCCATGCATTGAACGCCTCGCACCATGTGGCGGGTGTTTACGCAGATCAACCGAATTCCGTAGGCTGGTGGGACAACATGATTGGTCCGGGCAAGGCTTTGGACACCAACCAGTTTTTTGTCATCGGTATCAATAACCTGGGCTCCTGCTTCGGTTCCACCGGACCAATGCACATGAATCCGGAGACAGGCAAGGCCTACGGCACGGATTTCCCTGTGGTGACGGTGGAGGATTGGGTCGACGCGCAATCACGTTTGCTGGACGCGTTGGGTATCCACAAACTCGCAGCAGTCATGGGCGGCTCGCTGGGCGGCATGCAGGCGCTGAGTTGGACGCTGCGCTACCCGGAGCGTGTCGGTCACGCCTTGGTGATTGCCAGCGCACCCAATCTGAACGCCGAAAACATTGCGTTCAATGAAGTGGCACGTCGCGCCATCGTGACCGATCCGGATTTTCACGGCGGTCATTTTTACGATCATGGCGTGGTGCCCAAGCGTGGCTTGCGCATCGCTCGCATGATTGGCCACATCACCTACCTGAGCGACGACGTGATGAACGAGAAGTTTGGCCGTCAACTGCGTGCTGCAGCCCAAGCGGCCAAAGATGGCCAGCCTGAGCAGGCCGTCAGCTACCTGTTCAGCACCCAGGAGGCGGAATTCCAAATTGAGAGTTATCTGCGCTACCAGGGCGACAAGTTCGCTGAGTATTTCGATGCCAACACATATTTGCTGATCACCAGGGCACTGGATTACTTTGACCCGGCGCGCCACTTTGGCGGTGATCTGAGCCAGGCCTTGGCCGCAGCTACTTGCAAATTCCTGATCGTCAGCTTCACCACCGACTGGCGTTTTACCCCCAAGCGTAGCCGTGAAATCGTCAAGGCTCTATTGCAGAACCAGCGCCAAGTCAGCTATGCGGAGATTGACGCACCGCACGGCCACGACGCCTTTTTGCTCAACGACCCGCGTTACAAGAATGTGGTGCGCAGTTACTTTGATGGCGTGGCCAAGGAGTTGTCTAAATGAGCGACGCCACCATCCAACGTGCCATTGCTGAATTGGTACCCAAAGGTTCGCGCGTGCTGGATCTGGGCTGTGGTGACGGCGCCATGCTGGAATACCTGCAGCGCGAGCGTGGCTGCACAGGCTACGGCATTGAGATCGCCGATGCCAACGTGTTGGCGTGCGTCGCCCGTGGCGTAAATGTCATCCAACTCAATCTGGATGAGGGTCTGGCGATTTTCGAAGATGCTTCGTTTGACGTGGTGCTGCAGATCGACACTTTGCAGCACCTGCGCAATGCCGAAGTGATGCTGCGCGAGACCGCGCGTGTCGGACGCGTCGGCATCGTCGCCTTCCCCAACTTCGCCCATTGGCCGAACCGCCTGAGCGTGCTGCAAGGCCGCATGCCGGTGACCAAGCGCCTGCCCTACCAGTGGTATGACACGCCCAATATCCGCGTCGGCACCCACGCCGACCTTGCCGATCTGGCTGCCCGCAACGGTCTGCGGATACTGGATAGCTTTGGACTGCAGGAAGGCCGCACCGTGCGCTTTGCGCCTAATTGGTTTGCGGGAACCTCCGTGTACAAATTGGCACGGTAACGTGCCACGAGGGGCCGTACTAAGTCGCCCCTTCCTTTTTTGCCATAGTATTCAGCTGGCTCTGTAAACCGTTACCCGAGGCAGTCCAATGAAAAGAATACTCGCGGCCGTCAACGTGCCACGCATGCAGTGGGACGAGTTGACTATTCGGCAGGCATTCAACGCCGCCATCAAAGACCGGTACAAAAACATTAAGGATTTTGAAAACAAGCGCAACCCCTTGGAAACGCGATTCCAACTGCGTGTAAATGCAGATACCAAAGACGGGGCAGTCCCCTACGCTGCCCTGATCGCTCCGGACCAAGACACATCTGGTCCATACGGAGGCATGAGTTTCGTGCAGTTTCCTGCCGACGAAGGTGGACCGGCGCTTATCTGTATGGTGATTGGTACCCAGTCTATAGCGCCGGATGAAAGGGTTCTAGGCAAACCGGGCCATGCGCGTCGCTGCAACGCCATTACTCGCTGGGTTGTGTCTTTACCTGAGGGAGGCTTTGCCTGGAGTAAGCGCGACCCCGTGCGTACAGACCTAGACGTGCCGAAAATCGTCAGGCAGCAACTTCAGCCCTGGGAGCAAACACTGCGAAAGTATGGTCCCTTCCTTTATGCCTGCCATGCTGCGAGCGGTTCAGGAACCGAGGCAGATCAGTCGGCACAGCTTGCCTCGCTCACCGCGTTCCTCGATCTGTTTATGGATGAGCGTGGCATTGATCGTAAGCAGGCCACCGAAAAGGAAGCACAGTCAGCACGTTTGCAATGGCTGGCGCATTTGCTCCCATCCATTTCAGAGACTGATACCACTGAGCTCCTGGCGCATCGGCGCTTTGTGGTGCTAGAGGGGCCACCAGGAACCGGCAAAACGCATTTGGCAAAACAGCTGCTTGCCAAACAGTACCAAGGCCACGGCCATCTGATTCAATTCCACGCGGGCACAACCTACGAGTCTTTTATTGGTGGCTTGCGCCCTGTCAAAGATGCAGGCAACCAAGGCTTCCATTTCACGGCGGTTGGTGGCCAGTTGATGCGGGCGATTCAGCAAGCCGCTGCCGATGTAAGTCGGCCCTATCTTTTGGTCATCGATGAAATCAACCGCGCAGATTTGGCCAAAGTCCTGGGCGAAGCCATGCATTTGTTCGAGCCTGGCGACCCCCATCGACACGTTGAACTGGACTACGACTTTGAGGAGATTGGCGGTAGTAAGCTGCGACTGTCGCCCAATTTGCACATTCTTGGAACCATGAACACGGCAGACCGCAGCATTGCACTGCTGGATGTTGCAGTACGGCGGCGCTTCGCCTTCTCGCCCGTTTGGCCCAGCATGCAAGTCCTCGCTAGTGACCAACAATCGTGCGCCACCATGCGGGAGAAATTTGCGCAACTCCTAGACCTGTTTATTTCCCACGCAGGGGACGACTCCTTTAACTTGCTTCCGGGGCATGCTTATTTCATGGAGCCAGACGAGGACAAGGTTAGAACAAAGCTGCAGACGGAACTAAAGCCACTGCTTTTGGAATACATGGCCCAAGGCCATGTGAGTGGGTTCGGAGACGAAATTCACGCATTCATTGACAGCCTTGACTTCTGAGCGTGGCGCAGGTTCTTTCATCCAACCCCGTTCGGCGCATCCAAGATAGCGCCAGAGCTTTTGTCTCGGCCGCAGACTGGTTGCTGGAGCCGGGTGTTGACAAACGCAAGGCCAGTGACTTGGCGCAACGTCGTAGCGAGAGCTTTCTCGACATGAATCGTGGAATCCTGAGTGACTTTGGCGTCCGTGGGGAGTTGGGTGGCGTGCGAGGGGACATTGGGTTGTGGCTGGAGTCCGACACACGAATTGGCGCGCTACCGTTGTTGTCACCATCATCGGCTAGACCAGAACTCGGATTGGTGGTCGAACCACGCTTTTCTTGGAGCAGTGCGGGGGACATGCTGGTTGGCACGGGGTTTCGGATCACGCCGGAAATCCTGCCATTGCCACGCATGGTGCCAAATTCTGATCGGCAGATTCCCTCCTGGGTGCTTAGCGCCACGGTATTGATGCGTATTGATGCTTTGCTCAGGCAAAGTTCTCGCCGTTTTGAAGTTAGCGAGGCACTGTTGAGTGCCCCCAAGGGTCAAGTGAATTGGGGTCGGTATGCCGGCAATTATTGGGCACAAGGGCAATGCCTGACGATTCCGTGCCGCTTCCCTGATTTATTGGCAGACACCAAGCTGCACGGTGCCATGCATTGGACGGTGTTGCGACATCAAGACGCTCTGCGAACCCAACGTGGCAGGCATATCGCAGTGTTGCACCTCCTGCAACGTTGCGACGCGCTGCTGATGCAGTTGCGTGCTTACGCACCGACCCAGCCAAAAACCGGATGGCAACCAGCCAACAGCCATTCATCAAGCGATGTTTTTCGCAAGGGTCTAGAAGCCATTCATTGGACCGTAGACGACAGGGGGTTGGGAGGAACCAGCGACCTCGCGGGTTTGCCATGGCGCATGGATATGGCAGTCTTTTTTGAGGCATGGGTTGAGTCCATTGCAGAATCCACAGCCAAGCGTTGCCAGGCAAGGCTCACAACGGGGCGGCTTCACGAAACTGCGGTCCGCCTGCACTGGAGCCCGCAGAGATTGGGTACCCAGCGCGCACTGATTCCCGACGTCGTGCTTCACCGCTCTGACGTCACGCTGGTCATCGATGCCAAATACAAGCGCCACGCCCAACTGATTGGCTATGGTGGATACGGCAAAGGTGAGCACGATTGGCAAACGCAGCATCGAGAAGATTTGCTGCAAGTGTTGGCCTACAGTAGTTTGTTTGATACGCCACGCGTGGTTGCCTGCCTGGCCTATCCAACCCCGCATGATCAATGGCGGACGATCCATGACCAGGGTCGCGTTTTGTCTCGGGCAACCGTTCGGACCGGTCTGAGACAGGTGGAAATTGCGCTGATCGCAGTGCCCATGTCGGGCCAAACGGGTGAAATATCCGCGTTATTGGGCCAATTGCTTTCACCCATGGAAGCTCAAGCTTA
>CANFNO010000213.1 GCA_947447845.1 Burkholderiales bacterium
GCAAGAAGTTCCGGGTGCTGTGGAGTTCGGAGCAGTTTCAGGATTTGGCGCTGATGGTGTCGAGCAAGGTCCCAGAGGCCGATGCCCACAAGGTGGCCAATGCCTTTATCGATATGTACAAAGATCCCAAGGGGCGTGACATCCTGCATCTGGCTTCCAAAGAAGTGGGTCTTCCAAACGACGCGTATTTTGTTGCCGCCAGTGCTGCCGACTACGCGGCCTACAAGCGCTTCTACCAGAGCGCACCCGCTTCGCTTCACTGAATGTTGGCCTTCTGATGTGGCTATTGCAGCGCCTGTTGCCCCAATCCCTGGTGGGTCGGGTTTTTTCGCTGTACGTGGCAACGCTGATTCTGTTTGTGGGGACTGGGCTCGGGCTTTTCTATCGTTATCAGTTTACGCAGCAGATTGAAGACGAATTGCTCGCGGGCGAGATGATGGTGAATGTTGCTGCGCAAACGGTTGGAGACAGCGCGGTCATAGGCGACTACGACACCATCAGCAAAACACTGGACCGCGCCATTGCCCAGTCCAATTTTGCCAAAGCACAGTTTATTGACACCAATGGCGGAGTTCTTACTGCCAAAAATACGGTCACGCCAGCCATCGCGCCGCCGCAATGGTTGTTGGCACTGGTGCAGGAGCGTCTGTTTGATGTCAATCAGAACATTCGGGTCGGCGGCAAGGACTATGGCGTTTTTCGGCTTACCTTTGCGGCTGAGGAAATTGCCGGGGAGTTGTGGCGCATAGCTGTCTATGCGTCGTTAGTGGCGCTGTGTGCGTTGGTTGTGGGCGGATTGCTGATTCGCATCCTGCTCAAACGTTGGCTGGGCAACTTTGACCGGGTGCGACTGCGTGAAACCGAAATTCTGGCCGGAAGCATGGACATCAATGCCCTGTTGGATGCAGATGCCCCGATGGAAATCCGCCACACCTTTGACATCATCAGCCGTGCGGCGGGCAGCCTGTCGGCACAGCGCGAAGAAGCGACTGTCACGCTAAACGCGATTACCGATGGGGTCTTGCGCACGGATGCCGCGTTCAAGTTGGTGTATTGCAACCCTGCCGCAGAACAACTGCTTGGCGTGGCAGGGCAATCCCTGGTGGGGCAGGACGCCCAGGCTTTGCTGCCGAGCGCCTTCAGTGGTCATTCCGAGTCTACAGATTGGAAGGTGCGCAGACTTGAAGTCACTGCACCGGCAGGCAACGTGGTTATTTTGGACACAACTTTTGCGACGATTTTTTCCGCTAGTAACGTGGTCGCAGGACATGTACTGACTTTTCGGGATGTGTCGCCTCAGCATGCCCTGGACCAGCAGTTGCGCAATGAACTACAGACACGCAGACGCGCACTGGAGTCCTTGCGGCGTGTGCTGGGTACGCTGGAACTCGACCCCGACAGTGGTGTGGCGCCGTTGGATGCGGATGATCTGGATGCCTTGATCAACCGGGTGGTGACGCTCATGGATGAGCGCGAACTGGGACGCCGCGCCTTGAACAACCAGAAGTTTGCGCTAGACCAACATGCCATCGTCAGCATGACCGACCTGCAAGGAAACATCACCTACGCCAATGGGAAGTTCACTGAAATCAGTGGCTACTCGCGCGCGGAATTGCTGGGGAAAAACCACCGTATCGTCAATTCGGGCCACCATCCGGCAGCATTCTTTGTCGGTATGTGGAGCACCATCTCGCAAGGGCATGTCTGGCGCGGCGAAATCTGCAACCGAAGTCGTGCCGGAATACTGTACTGGGTGGACGCCACCATCGTGCCGCTTATGGGAGCCGATGGCATGCCCGAACAATACATTGCCATCCGCACCGACATCACGGTGCGCAAGACAATGGAGGCAGAGTTGGCCGAGCAACTGCGCTTTGTTGAAGTGTTGCTGGAGGCAACGCCGACGGCGATCTACCTCAAAGACAGGCAGGGACGTTATTTGCGCTTCAATAAGGCGTTTGAAGCCTTGTTCGGCATAGAGCGAGAAGGATGGATTGGCAAGACGGTCTTTGAATTGGTGTCTGGCGAGGCTGCCAGCATGATGGATGCCAAAGATAAGGAGCTATTTTCCAGCAATGCAGTCCAGACCTACGAGGCGGAGTTTCGTAACCGCAAGACGGGGGAGGTGCGTGAAGGGCTGTATTGGAAGGCACCGTTGACCGATATCCATGGCGAAGTTACTGGTTTGGTCGGTACTATTTTGGACATTACCGACAGAAATCGGATTGAGCAAGAACTGCGCGTGGCCAAGCGCAATGCAGAGGCTGCCAGTCAGGCCAAGAGTGATTTCCTGGCGAATATGAGCCATGAAATCCGTACCCCTATGAATGGCGTGATCGGCATGACCGATCTGGCACTGGAACTGGAACAGAACCCCACGCAAAAGGAATATCTGCGTATCGTCAAAAGTTCGGCCCAGTCACTCATGGTGATTCTCAATGACGTGCTGGATTTCTCCAAAATCGAAGCCGGCAAGCTCAACATTGAGGCCGTGCGCTTCCCTTTGGTCGAAACCATCGAAGAGACTTTGAAGACATTGCAAAGTCGAGCCCGCCAGAAAGGACTGGTCCTCGAGAGAAGCCTTCAGCCGGATTTACCCGAAGATGTGCTGGGGGATCCAGTGCGATTGCGCCAAGTACTGACGAATCTTTGCGACAACGCCATTAAGTTCACCGAGCAGGGTGGCGTTTATGTTGCAGTTCGGTGTGTTCCAAATTCGGGTGGGCATGAACTGCAGATAGCTGTTCGCGACACGGGCATTGGCATACCGCCCGATAAACAACGCGGTGTCTTCGATGCGTTCAGCCAGGCAGATACATCCACCACACGACGTTTCGGTGGCACGGGTCTGGGGTTGACTATTTGTGCACGCTTGGTGAACCTCATGGGCGGGCGAATCTGGCTCGAAAGTGAAGAGGGGCGGGGTAGCACATTCCATTTCACCATTCAGGTGCAAAGTGCAGATCCTGCGCAGGACACCTCAGCATTGCCCTCAGCACTAGGCAAACCACCATCTTCCCGTGTTCTACAGGTATTGCTGGTGGAAGATCACCCTATCAACCAGATATTAGCGACCACCTTGCTGAAAAAGTGGGGGCACCAAGTTGTCCTGGCCAAGAATGGTCAGGAGGCGGTAGATCTTTTTGGCAGCCAAGTGTGGGACGTCATCCTGATGGATATGCAGATGCCGGTCATGGGTGGCTTGGAGGCGACCCGGTTGATTCGGGCAGCGGAAAGCGGGGGAAAGCGCACGCCAATCATCGCCATGACGGCTAATGCTATGGATTCAGATCGCCAAGCCTGTCTGCAAGCTGGAATGGATGATCATCTGGCTAAACCATTTAATGCGGTCGGCCTGCAAGCCATGCTGGAACTGCATGTTTTACAAATTGGCAAGGTCGCTTCCTAAATCGTTACCTGGAAGGCAAAAAAAAGCCCGTCACTTGGACGGGCTCTTTCTCTTATGGCTTAAGTTAGGCTGCTGCCAACCAGTAACCCGCATTGAAGGGGCTGCTCATTCTCAGTGCCAGTGGTGAAACATCCAACAGCTTGTCTGTCGGCATCTTCTCGCCACTTTCCGTCATCAATTCGATTCCGCTAACGGCTTCCGTGGAAGTTCCGTTTTTTGCCTCGTTCGCCCGTTCTGCTTGGCTGGTGTGTGCAGAACGGGCTACAGAAAAGAATAGAAGCATCGGAATGGAATCTTCCGGTCTCCCCAGTAATCTGCCGTGTCTCGGAAGATATCGAGCAATTGCTCGCGTGCTTCCTTGTCAAACTTGGCGTTTGCGGGAATATGCTCCAACACAGCGATAAAGCCGGGTTGTGGCCCCGATTTATGTACCGGGTCTGTCATGCTGTCGTACAGGGCATCAAAGTTCTTGCTGACCTGCGTTGACAAAATGAACTGCTGACCAATCAGGTCCAGCACATCCTGTTTGGACTGTGCATTGGCCAAATTGGCGTACAGGAAGTGGTGACCCAGAGCCTGGGCGGCTTCCTGCAAGTCCGGCACCCTAAAGGCGCGTATCGACTGAACGATATTGGTTCTAACGGTTCGAAGTGGCGTATCCATCCCCGATTCTCTTTCTCAAAGTACAAAACAAAAAATCAAGGCACGATCTTGCGAAAGCTCGCATAGTGATCGGCCGAGTAAAAACAGGCATCTGGCGCGGTGGCCGCGCCACCGCATACAATTCTTCTGGCTCCCCGGTCCCGCGCGCCGGGAGTTCGTACTGTGTACTCCCGGTAATAGCCGCGCTTTTCTATAGGCAACTGGCGCTCGCGGTTTCCAAACACTATCCCGTCCTTGTCAAACGGGAAAGGGCCGCCCTGGTAAATCAGACGGTGAGTATCTTGGCCCTGCACAGGCAACTCGCTAAAAGCGATAACGCCAGCAGTCTCGGTCCTGGTCCAGAAGTTTTTCGCGCAAACGCTTTCAGCACTCAGCGTTGCGATCAACAAAAGGCCAGTAAGTACTAACTTAAACCTGTTGCCGCTCACCAAAATTCCCTGTAACAAGGTTCGGGTAAACCCGAGATCTCAAGAGCCGTAGTGTCGCCCATCCGAACCAAAAAAGCAAGGCCTTGCCCGGTTAAGAGGCAAGGCCTTTGCGATGAAGGCGTAAAGAAGTGTGTACTAACTGAAAGCGCTAACCCTGCCGACTGGCGTTAGCGTCAGCAACAGTGAGTGCTGTCATATTCACAATTCGGCGTACGGTGGTGCTTGCCGTCAAAATATGTACGGGCTTGGCTGCGCCCAGCAAGATGGGGCCGATGGCGATGTTGCCACCTGCAGCGGTTTTGAGCAGGTTATAGGCAATATTGGCGGCATCGATGTTGGGCAGGACCAGTAAATTGGCGTCACCGTGCAAGGTGCTGTTCGGCATGATCGCCTTTCGGGACTCGCCGTCCAACGCCACATCGCCGTGCATTTCTCCATCCACCTCCAGCCAGGGCGCTTGCTGCTGAAGCAGCGCCAGGGTGTCGCGCATTTTGATGGCACTGGGTTCGTTGCTGCTGCCAAAATTGGAGTGGCTGAGCAAAGCGGCCTTGGGCTTGAAGCCAAAACGCATCATTTCTTCGGCCGCCATCACTGTGATGCGGGCAAGTTCCTGCGCGGTCGGGTCGTAGTTGACATGGGTATCGACCAAAAATACCTGCCGTCCCGGCAACATCAGGCCGTTCATACAGGCGTAAATGGCGCAGTCGGTTCCCGCTTTAGGGTCGACGCGTTTACCGATCACCTGGTCCACATACTCCAAATGCAGAGCCGTTCTGCCCCAAGTGCCGCAGATCAGGCCATCCACATCGCCCTTATGCAGAAGCATGGCACCAATAAGCGTCAGGCGGCGGCGCATTTCGATCTTGGCGACCTGCGTCGTCATGCCCTTGCGTTCGGTCATGCGGTGGTAGGTCTGCCAGAAGTCGCGGTAGCGATGGTCTTGTTCCACATTGACCACTTGGTAATCCACGCCTTCTTTCAGTCGCAGGCCGAATTTTTCGATGCGTTCCGCAATCACCAGCGGGCGGCCAATCAACGTGGGCAGGGCCAGGCGTTCGTCCACCACGATCTGGGCCGCACGCAATACGCGCTCTTCTTCGCCCTCGGAGTAGGCCACGCGCTTTTTCAGGGCCTTGCGGGCTGCCGTGAAGATGGGCTTCATGGTGGTGCCTGAAGCGTAGACAAAGCTCTGCAGGCGCTCGCGGTAGGCGTCCATGTCGGCAATCGGGCGCAGCGCTACGCCGCTGTCGGCGGCGGCTTTGGCCACGGCCGGGGCGATCTTCATCATCAGGCGCGGATCGAAGGGCTTGGGGATA
>CANFNO010000214.1 GCA_947447845.1 Burkholderiales bacterium
CTCGAAGGCAATGCCGCCGATGTGCAGCGCCAGACGTGCGGGCTCGCCGCGGCCACCGTGGAAGTCGAAGTAGGTGATTTTGAGTTGGGGCATGGCAAATTCCTGAAGTTGGGGTGTGGAATGTACCAACAGTTGATCGATCGCGCAGCACAAGGGCCGCAATTGAAAGGCTTAACGGCAGTCTGAGACAATCCCTGCATGGACATTGCTCAACTGATTCAAACCGTCGCTATTTACGCCCTGCCCGTGTTGTTCGCCATCACCGTGCACGAAGCGGCCCACGGTTATGCGGCGCGCCACTTTGGTGACAACACGGCCTGGAAGATGGGACGCGTGACGCTCAACCCGATTCCCCACATCGATCCCATGGGCACCATTCTGATGCCGCTGCTGCTGTACTTTGCTACCTCTGGCGCTTTCCTTTTTGGCTACGCCAAGCCGGTGCCTGTGCGTTTTGGCAATCTGCATCACCCCAAGCGCGACATGATCTGGGTGGCACTGGCCGGCCCCGCCGCAAACCTGGTGATGGCCCTGATTTGGGGTGGCTTGTTTTATGTGCTGCATGCAGCAGGTATCAACGAAATATTTTTCCTCAAGATGTGCCAGGGCGGCGTCACGGTCAATGTGGTGATGTTTGCCTTTAACTTGTTTCCGCTGCCACCACTGGACGGCGGGCGCATCGTGGTCGGACTGCTGCCCATCAAGCAAGCCATGTCCTTTTCCCGCCTGGAGCCCTATGGTTTCTTCATCGTCATGGCATTGGTTGTCACGGGCATCGTCAACAGCCTGTGGATGCAACCGGTTATGGCCCTCACAAGCGGCTTTGTGCACCTGGTGCTCTCTCCGCTGGCCGCGCTGCTGAACTGAAGTCGCCGCGCCTAAAGCCAATTTTCATCACCGATTTTTACCCTCGTTTTTTGCGTTGGATTGCATGAGCTCCTCACCCTCCCCCGTTCGCTTTCTCACCGGCATCACCACCAGCGGCACGCCGCATCTGGGCAACTATGTGGGCTCAATACGCCCCTCCGTGCGCGCCAGCCTGACGCCCGGCGTGCAGAGCTTTTATTTTCTGGCCGACTACCACGCGCTGATCAAAATCGACGAGCCGGCACGCATTCAACGCTCCACGCTGGAGATCGCCGCGAGTTGGCTGGCTGCCGGTCTGGACCCCGAGCGCGTGGTGTTTTACCGCCAATCCGACGTACCCGAGATTCCGGAGCTGACCTGGTTTCTGACCTGCGTGACGGGCAAAGGGGTGCTCAACCGGGCACACGCCTACAAGGCCTCTGTGGATAAGAACAACGCCGCTGGCGTAGACCCTGACATCGATGTGACCGCCGGCCTGTTCATGTACCCGGTGCTGATGGGCGCGGACATCCTGATGTTCAACGCGCACCACGTACCCGTGGGGCGTGACCAGGTCCAACACATCGAGATGGCGCGCGACATGGCCAACAGTTTCAACCACCGCTACGGAGACCACTTCGTGCCACCGCAGGCGGCGATCGAAGAATCCGTCGCCACCCTGCCCGGCCTGGACGGCCGCAAGATGAGCAAGAGCTACGACAACACGATTCCGCTGTTTGCCAGCCGCGAGCAACTGAAGAAGCTGATCGCCGGTATCGTGACCGACTCGCGTGCACCGGGCGAGCCTAAGGACACAGAGGGCTCGGCCCTGTTCCAGATTTACCAGGCCTTCGCTTCTTCTGAAGAAACCGATGCCTTGCGCAAAGCCTATGCCGACGGAATCGGCTGGGGTGATGCCAAGCACTTGTTGCTGGAGCGCATTGACCAGGAGATTGCGCCTATGCGCGCACGCTACCAACACCTGATGGACAACCCGCAAGAAGTGGAAGCATTTCTGCTGGCTGGCGCCCAAAAGGCCCGCGCGATTGCCACGCCATTTATGGCACGGCTGCGCCATGCCGTGGGTCTGCGCAGCCTGACTGCCGGTGTCGTGCAAACCAAGACGAAGGCTGCCAAGTCGTCACTGCCATCGTTCAAGCAGTACCGCGAGAAGGATGGCAAGTTTTACTTCAAGCTGGCCGATGCCAAGGGTGTGGTCTTGCTGCAAAGCCTGGGGCTAGAGTCGCCGCAGTTGGCGGGCAAGAGCATTGGCTTGTTGCAGAAAGACGGTGCTGCTGCACTGGAATCTTTGGTCGCGCAGTTGGAACCGGTTGCCGATCGGGATGCGCTAATTGCTGCACTGGATGCTTTGAAGGCCGACGCCGCTTAGTTGGTTTTTTGCTGGCGGCATTTCATGTCGCCATTGCTTTACCCGACCTCGCATGTGGCTCGCGATGCAGGTTGCGCTTTACTACCTCGCGTGCGGCGGCTGGCGTGGCTCGCGTTCTCCGGCCCTGCTCTCGGGCGTCTGCTTTTGGTGCGCCTACACCGCTTTGTCAAGGCGGTGGCTTGCACGCAGGCTCTGTGGCAACCGCGAATTGGGGCCTGCGCCCGCGAGCCCCACCACCCGCCTTGGAGAAATGTTCCTGCTTTACAGCTGAATACCAGCCCAAGGGCGCCGGGTCAGTGCTCGTGGAGCGAAATTGACTTTGGTAGCTTATCTTCAGTTGAGCGCCAACCACGGCTCCGGGCAGGCGAATCGGGTGTCCCTTCGTAAGCCCCCATTCGCGGTTGCCACAGAGCCAGCGAACCAACAACGGAGTTAACAAAGCGGTGCAGGCGCGCCAAAAGCAGACGCCCGCGAGCAGGGCTGGAGAAGGGATACCCGGTTCGTCTGCCCCAACCACCAAGCCCGAATGAAATCCACCCCAAACAAAGATCGCAAAGCAAAGGGAAAAGCGACTTCTATCAACAAGGCGTCAAGACAGTAGGCAACGCCTCACCCAAAGTCTGCGGATAGTCCTTGGTGAAATGCAAACCCCGACTCTCGTGACGCGCTTGCGCGCAGCGCACGATCAAGTCAGCCACCAGCACCAGATTACGCAACTCCAGCAAATCCCGCGTCACATGAAAGTGCGCGTAGTACTCGTGAATCTCGGACTTCAAAAGCGCGATGCGATTCGCCGCACGTTCCAGGCGCTTATTGGTACGCACAATGCCCACGTAATCCCACATAAAACGGCGCAACTCATCCCAGTTGTGGGAGATCACCACCGCCTCGTTGGCGTCTGTCACCCGGCTGTCGTCCCACAGCGGAATGGACAGCGGATGCGCCAGACCGGCGTGCTCGATGGCATGCGCCGTGGCCTTGGCGAACACCATGCATTCCACCAGCGAATTGCTGGCCAGTCGGTTGGCGCCATGCAGGCCGGTGCAGGCCGTCTCGCCAATCGCATACAGACCGGCCAGATCGGTGCGTCCAGCCAGATCAGTCAAGACACCGCCGCAGGTGTAATGCGCGGCGGGCACCACCGGAATCGGCTGAGTGGTGATGTCGATGCCAAGCTGCAGACAGCGCTCCAGAATGTTGGGGAAGTGCTCTTTCAAAAACTCGGCGCTTTTGTGCGAGATGTCCAGATACACGCAGTCCAGGCCCTGCTTCTTCATCTCGAAATCGATGGCACGGGCTACCACATCACGCGGCGCCAACTCGGCGCGCGCATCGTGTGTGGGCATGAATCGCTCGCCAGACGGCAACTTCAGCAAACCACCCTCGCCGCGTACCGCTTCGCTGATCAAAAAAGACTTGGCATGCGGGTGGTACAGGCAGGTCGGGTGGAACTGGATGAACTCCATGTTCTGCACCCGGCAGCCGGCGCGCCAGGCGGCGGCAATGCCGTCGCCGGTCGCGGTATCCGGGTTGGTGGTGTAGAGGTACACCTTGCCTGCGCCGCCGGTCGCCAGAATCGTGTGCGGCGCGCTGAAGGTGACCACGCTGTCGGTCTGCTCATCCAGCGCGTACAAGCCCACGCATTGCTGACCGGGCAGGCCGAGTTTCTGGTGCGTAATCAGGTCCACCAGCATGTGGTGATTGAAGATTTGGATATTGGGCGCAGCAAGAACTTTTTTGATCAAGGTCTGCTGCACAGCGGCACCCGTGGCATCCGTCACGTGGACGATGCGACGCTCGCTGTGGCCGCCCTCGCGCGTCAGGTGCAAGGCACCGTCTTCTTCGGTAAAGGGCACGCCCAAAGACATCAGCCAGCGGATCGCTTCGGGTGCGTGCTCCACCACAAACTGGGTCGCTGGCAGATCGCACAAACCGGCCCCCGCGACCAGCGTGTCCTGTACGTGGGAGTTAAAGCTGTCGGTATCGGCCATGACTGCGGCAATGCCGCCCTGGGCCCAGGCGCTGGCGCCTTCGTTCAGCTCGCCCTTGGTGAGCAAGGCGATTTGCAGGTGCGAAGGTAGTTGCAAGGCTGCGCTCAGGCCAGCCAGACCGCTGCCCACGATCAGGACATCAAAGTGTTGGGAAGTCATAGTGTGCTTGTGCAACCTCAGGCAGCGCCAATGTGCGGCACCAACCCTGCCGCCTGTTTGGCGCGGCTTGCGGTGAAGTTCAGCATGCGGTCAATTGGAAGTCGGGCACGCAAGCCCAACACCGGGTCCACCTGAATCTGGTTGGCACCCGAGAGCAGTACCGCCTCCAAACCTTGCAGGCTGTTCATTGCCATCCAGGGGCAGTGCGCGCAACTCTTGCAGGTGGCGCTGTTACCTGCGGTGGGCGCTTCGATAAAGGTCTTGCTGGGATTGAGCGTGCGCAACTTGTGCATCAGGCCGTTGTCGGTGGCAACTATGAAGACACTGGCATCCATCTCACGCGCAGCCTTCAGGATGCCGGAGGTGGAACCAATCGCATCGGCACAGGCCAGCACTGCGGCCGGGCTTTCGGGATGGGCCAGCACTTTGGCACCGGGGTGCTCGGCCTTGAGTGCATCCAACTCGAAGGCCTTGAACTCGTCGTGCACGATGCAGGAGCCGTTCCACATCACCATGTCGGCACCGGTTTCACGCTGGATGTAGGCACCCAGATGGCGGTCGGGCGCCCACAAAATCTTCTTGCCTTGCTCTTTCAGGTGCGTCACCACGTCGAGTGCGCAGCCCGAGGTCACCATCCAGTCGGCGCGCGCCTTGACGGCGGCACTGGTGTTGGCATAGACCACCACGGTGCGGTCGGGGTGCAGGTCGCAGAAGGCCGTGAAGGCGTCGGTCGGGCAGCCCAAATCAAGCGAACAGGTGGCCTCCAGCTCCGGCACGATCACCGTTTTGTGCGGCGACAAAATCTTGGCCGTCTCGCCCATGAAACGCACACCCGCCACCACCAGCGTTTGTGCCGCGTGGTCGCGCCCGAAGCGCGCCATCTCCAGCGAATCGCTGACCAACCCGCCGGTGCGCTCGGCCAGGTCCTGCAGGTCCGGGTGCACGTAATAGTGCGAGACCAGCACCGCGTTCTTTTGCTTGAGCAGCGCCGCAATACGGTCCATCAAAGCGGCACGTTCAGCCTGCGAAGGCTCCACCGGCACCTTGGCCCAGGCGTGCTGGGTGATGGTGGCGCCGTCGGTGCGTGAGAAGTCCGGCAGTTCGTAATCAACGCTGATCGAAATGGTTTGTGCAGTGGTCATGCGGCGGTTCAGAGTGCGTCAAAGCGCATGGAGAAATCGGTGGCGGTCACGTCCTTGGTCAGGGTTCCAATGGAGATGCGATCGACCCCGGTTTCGGCAAGGGTGCGCAGGCCATTGAGTGTGACACCCCCCGAGATTTCCAGAATCGCCGGGCCTGTGGCGCGCGTGGCACCCAGTTCCCGATTAATGGCTACGGCGCTACGCAGCGTGGGCAAATCCATGTTGTCCAGAAGAATCATGGCCGCGCCGTGTTGCAGGGCTTCGCGCAGTTGCTCCAGCGTTTCCAC
>CANFNO010000215.1 GCA_947447845.1 Burkholderiales bacterium
ACACAGTGCTTGGTAATCATCAGGCTGACTTCGCCCAACTCTTCCATGGCCTCGTAAGCGGGAGCAATGACCTTGACGCCGTGTTTGGCATAAAAGCGGTGCGCAGCCTGGTTAAACACATTGCCCAGATAACTGAGTGTGTCGTCGGGGAAGGGCACGGGGGGCTCCACCGGTTGGGCGCGCGGCAGCCTTGTAAAGGCCCGCGTCCGGCAAACCTCCAGCGATTCCACCGCCTCGCGTCGCAGGGCATTGAGCGCGGAGGCGGGCACGAACCAGGGCTGGCTGAAATTCACGCTGACATTCAGCGTCTGAAAAATGGTGTTGCCCATGCGGCTGAGTTGCTCGCGCAGCGATTCCTGCGACGCAGCGCTGTCCCGTGAAAGCTGACGCTCCAACGCGCCATGGGCCTTGGCGGTGTTGCCATCTTCATCGGTGAGCGTTAGCGCCATGCCGCGTTCTGTCTCGTCGAGTGACAGCCAGACGCCAATGCGCCGGTCGCTGGACTTTTTCTCCATCACACGCGTCCAGTGCACATCGCGGTTGCGGTTGACCTGTGTGCCCTTGCGAAGATCTTTCAAGTCGGCAACCGCGTCTTTGGGGAAGATGCGCCACTTGCCCTTGGCCGCGCTTTGCGCCTCTGCTCGGTTCACAGCCATGCCCACCAGTTCCTTCTGCAAGTCGTAGTAGCACAGGCCATCACCGTTGTGCAGGGTGGCACTTTTGTTGTCGAGTTGCAGTTCCACCCAGTTCGGTCCGACCTGGGTGACAAAACCAATCGGCTGGCCCGGGTTCTTGGGGCTGTCAAAGGCGCCGATGCTGTCCTGGCGTCCATTCACAAAGTAATCGGTGAACTCGCGGTTGAAGTTTTGGTCCGGGTCCGGCGTGAAAGTGAAGGTGGTGTTGCCGCTGCTGGAGCGCGCCAGAGGTTGGTCGGACGTTTGCCGCTCTTCAATGAGTTCATCCAGCAATTTGCGGTAATGCGCCGTGATGTTCTTCACATAACCCATGTCCTTGTAGCGGCCTTCGATCTTGAAGCTGCGCACGCCCGCGTCTACCAGTGCTGCGAGATTGGCGCTCTGGTTGTTGTCTTTCATCGACAGCACATGCTTGTCGTGCGCCACAAAACGGCCCTTGGCATCCACCACCTGATAGGGCAGGCGGCAGGCCTGACTGCACTCCCCGCGGTTGGCACTGCGCCCGGTATGTGCGGCGCTGATGTAGCACTGGCCGCTGTAGGCAACGCACAAAGCGCCGTGCACAAAGAACTCCAGCGTACAGCGCTGCGGGTCGGTTGCGGCACGAATGGACGCTATCTCTCGGACGGTGAGTTCACGCGCCAGCACAATTTGCGAAAGCCCGGCGTCCTGCAAAAATCGCGCTTTCTCAGGCGTGCGGATATCCGTCTGGGTACTGGCGTGTAGTTGAATAGGCGGCAGATCGATTTCCAGCAGGCCCATGTCCTGGATGATCAGTGCATCGACTCCGGCGTCGTAAAGTTGCCAAGCCAGTTTGCGTGCTCCTTCGAGTTCGTCATCGCGCAGGATGGTGTTCAGGGTGACGAAGATGCGGCTGTTAAAGCGGTGCGCGTAAGTCACCAACTTGCCGATGTCAGCCACGCTGTTGTCGGCACTCGACCGGGCACCAAAAGATGGCCCGCCGATATAGACGGCATCGGCGCCGTGGTTCACGGCCTCAAGGCCGATTTCCAGATTGCGCGCCGGCGCCAGTAGTTCCAGTTGGTAGTTCTGCAAAGACATTGCGGGATTATCCCCGCAACGTCCGCTTTTTGGTTGCGCTAGCCGTTGACGATGCGGCTGACCAAAGCCTTGGTGAACTCTGCCGTGCCTGCCTTGCCGCCGAGGTCCCCAGTGCGCACTTTGTCCACATTCAGCGTGTCATCAATGGCACGGCGCAGGCGCGTGGCCATGGGAGTCAACTGGCAGTGGTCCAGCATCATGGCCGCAGCCAGCAGCAGGGCGGTGGGGTTTGCAATACCTTTGCCGGCAATGTCTGGCGCAGAACCGTGCACGGCTTCAAAAATCGCGGCGTCGGCACCGATGTTTGCGCCCGGCGCCATGCCAAGCCCGCCAACCAAGCCGGCCACCAGATCGGACAGGATGTCGCCAAACAGGTTGGTGGTCACCAGCATGTCAAACTGCCAGGGGTTGAGCACCAACTTCATGGCGCAGGCGTCGATGATGACGGTGTCGAGTTCGAACTTGCCCTTGTATTCGCGCTCGTAAAGATCGAGTCCGGTTTCCAGGAAAATGCCGGTCAGCGCCTTCATGATATTGGCTTTGTGCACGATGGAGACTTTTTTGCGCCCGGTGGACACCGCATGGTCAAACGCAAATTTCAGCAAGCGGCGGCTGCCGGCACGGGTATTGATGCCGGTCGCCATGGCCACGGCGTGCGGGTCGTTGTCGATCTTGACGTAATGCTCGTGGCCGATGTAGAGGCCTTCCAGGTTTTCGCGCACCACCACCAGGTCAATCTTGTCAAAGCGACCACCGGGCACGATGGTCAGCGCCGGACGCAAGTTGGCGTAAAGCTGAAATTCTTCGCGCAGGCGCACGTTGCTGGAGCGGTAACCGCCGCCGGAGGGTGTCTCCAGCGGGCCCTTGAGCGCCAGACGGGTGCGTCGGATGCTGTCCAGTGTGGCGGCAGGCAGAGGGTCACCGGCTAGTGCCACACCCTCTAGTCCAGCAATTTGCCGGTCCCACACGAAAGGTGCGCCCAGCGCGTCCAACGCGGCCAAAGTGGCGTCCATGATTTCAGGGCCGATGCCGTCGCCGGGAATGAGGGTGGCAGGGATGGTTTGGGACATATTGGAAATCTCTCAGTCGTAAAAAAAGCCGCATTGCATACGCTTTGCCTGGGTGCGGGCGCTAGCGAGTTCATCGTGCAATAGCGAAGGTCAGTTTACGGCGCAAAGGGTTGCGAAAGCCTGACGGTGCGCTTGACCTGCATCATCCACGCGCGCATTAATGGGCATTCAGGCAAAAAAAACGCGGCATATGCCGCGTTTTTTGAAAGCGTTAAACCGCCTTATTCGATCTTGGCCTTGGCACGCAGTTCTTCCTGGTACTTGGCCATTTTCTGCTGCAGCAGTTGCTGCGATATCTGGGGTTTGACATCGTCAAACTTGGGCAGTTGGGCATCGCGTATGTCGTCCAGGCGGATGACGTGGTAGCCGAACTGGCTCTTGACCGGGGTTTCGGTCATCTTGCCTTTTTGCAGGCCGATCAGCGCTTCGGAAAATTCTTTCACGTAGTTGCCGGGATTGGCCCAATCCAGATCGCCACCCTTGGCACCGGAGCCTGGGTCCTTGGACATTTTCTTGGCCAGATCTTCAAACTTGGCGCCCTTTTTGACCTTGGCGATGATGTCCAGCGCTTCGGCTTCTTTCTCGACCAGAATGTGGCGGGCCTTGTATTCCTTGCCAGCGTTGGTGGCGGCGAACTTGTCGTACTCGGCCTTGACTTCAGCGTCGGTGACGGGATTGGCCTTCTGGTACTCGGTAAACAGTTCGCGGATCAGGATCGACTGCTTGGTCAGTTCGATTTGGTTTTTGTAGTCTTCGGTGGCGTCCAGACCCTTCTTGTGGGCTTCCTGGGCGAAGATTTCGCGGGCAATGATTTCGTCGCGCAGCTGGCCCTGCATTTCAGGGGTGATCTGGCGGCCGGAACGGGTCACTTGTTGGGCCAGTGCCTCGACGCGGTCCTTGGGAATTGCCACACCGTTAACGATGGCCAAGTTCTGGGCCATAGCGGCACCAGACAGAGAACCTACACAAGCCGCAACGGCCATAGCAGACAGGATTTGCTTTTTCATTAGGGTTTCCTTGTGATCAATCTAGGGTTTCAATGGCCAAAGCGTGAACTCCCGCAGCCATGAATTCTTGCAGCGCATCATACACAAGCCGATGGCGTGCCACGCGGCTCTTGCCGGTAAATAAAGGTGAAGCAATTCGCACCCGAAAGTGGGTGCCAAAGCCGCTGCCGTTGGCACCGACATGGCCAGCGTGTTGGTTGCTTTCATCCAGCACTTCCAGTGCGTTGGGATTCAGTCGTTCGCGCAGGCAGGCTTCCATTTGCACCACGGCAGAATTGTTGCTGGCCTGATTCATTGCGAAGCCCCATCCTGTGGCGGTTCGCCCCCTTTGAGATGGGGTGCGATGTACAAGCCCTGGGCAATCAAGAAGGTGAGCGGGAACACATAACCCCAGACCTTGAAGCTCACCCAGTCGTCGGTGCTGTAGTAAACCACCACGAAGGCATTGGTGGCAGCCATGAAAAGTGTGTAGAAAATCCAGGCGATATTCAGTCGGTGCCAGATTCCGTCAGGCAGTTCCAACTGAGCGCCCAGCATCAGTTTCAGCACGTTTTTGCGCATGCCCCATAGCGCAACTGCCAACGCCACCGCCATGGCGACATACAAAACTGTGGGTTTCCATTTGATGAAGCGCTCGTCATGCAGCAACAGGGTCAGGGTGCCAAAGACGAGCACGAGCGCCAACGTGATTTTTTGGATGATCTGCAGTTTTCCGTCCAAGCGATATATCACCAGCATTTGTAGCGTGGTCGCGGCCATGAGAACTGCCGTGCCGACGTAGATGTCGTAAAGCTTGAAAGCGCCAAAAAAGAGCAGAAAGGGCAGGAAGTCGAGTAGTGTTTTCATTCAGGCTTGAAGTGTAGCGAAGCCGAGTTCATGCAATAGCGCAAGCCGGTCGGCGCAGGGCCATCTTCAAATACATGGCCCAAATGGGCGCCGCAATCTGCGCAGTGCACTTCGGTGCGCTTCATCCACAACAGTCCATCCACTTTGGTGCCCACGGCTTCAGCGTCCAGCGGCTGAAAGTAGCTGGGCCAGCCGGAGCCTGATTCATATTTGGTTTCGCTTGAGAACAGGGGTTTGTCGCAGCAAATACAGAGGTAAATGCCTTTGGCCTTGTTGCTCTCTAGGCGGCCGGTATAGGCGCGCTCGGTGGCTTCCCGGCGAGTGACATCAAAGGCCAGTGGCTCGGCGCTTTTGCTGGCCAACAGGGCTTTCCACTCTTCTGGGGTTTTTTCAACTTTGTAGGTCATTTTGGTTTTCCGGTGTGCGTTTCATGAACTGCAACTGATTTCAATGCCACTGGCCCAGTCCGGCGCAAAACTGGCAAAGGCCTCATATTGTGGATGCTCGTCAAAGGGGGCTTGTAGCACCTGCAGCATAGCCTCCACCTGGCTAAAGTCTTTTTGCTTGGCGGCCCGAATGGCCAATTCGCCCAAGTGGTTGCGCAGCACGTACTTTGGATTGGCCGCCAGCATGCGCGCACTCGCGTCTGCGCGCGCATTCGCTGGATGCAGCGCTGAAAAAGCGCTTATCCAAGCATCGAATCCGTCCCGATTTAAAAACAGGTCTCGCACGGAGTTGTCAGACGCGTCCTGCTCTCGCACCCAATGGCTTAAGCGGCGCCAGAAAATTGTGAAATCCACTGCACCCTCAGCCAAGAGCTTGAGGATTTCGTCGACCAAAGCGGGTGGCGCCTCTGCGCCTTCGGGCAAGCCCAACTTGGCCGCAAAACAGCTTGCCAGGGCCTGCGGGTACTCGGCCTTGAAGGTTTCCAACGCCGCGATTGCCTGCTCCTGCTCGTCAATCAGGGGGAGCAGCGCCTGGCCCAGGCAATACAGGTTCCAGTAGGCCACGTTGGGCTGCTTGTAAAACGCGTAGCGGCCCTGGTGGTCCGAGTGGTTACAGATATGCGCCGGGTTATAGCCATCCAGAAACTGAAACGGGCCGTAGTCAATCGTCAG
>CANFNO010000216.1 GCA_947447845.1 Burkholderiales bacterium
CTTCGGGTGAGTATTTGTAGGCGTTCGAAATGATGTTGGTTAAAGCCTGCTGAATTTTGTCGCTATCAACGTGTATAGGGAGTGGCCCTTTTGCTGGCGCCACGATAGGACCCTGGCGATGCTCAGGAGCTTTAAAGTCACGCACGGTTTTGGTGACCAGCGCATGCATGTCGGCAGTTCCCAAAACGAAGTCGTCTCCCCTTCGCGCCTCAATTCTGGCGAGGTCAAGAAGATCATTGATGATGTTTGCAATCAACACGGACTGCCTGTGAATGATGGCGGTCATTTCCTTTCGTTCATCTTCTTCAAAATTGCTGTGCAGAAGAACTTCCGAAAACCCCAGAATGCTGGCCATTGGTGTGCGCAATTCATGCGCAGCGGTGGCCAGGAACTGATTCTTCAGGTTCTCGACTTCGGTTTCATAGGTGACATCCCGAACGTGCAAAATTTGAGACACCGAATCAGAAGAACCTTTGCGCCAGGCAATGCGAAGAACCTTGTTGCCGGGAGCGTCAATCACAATCGTGTTCTTGAGAAGACGGTCGCTCAGCGGATCCTCGGCTGCGCCAGTTTTCAAGGATTCGATGCCATTGAATCGAGATGTTGGGAGGCAGGCGTTTGCCAACTTTTCTGAGAACTCCTGTTCATTCAGGCCCAGAACGCTATGCACTGAAAGTCCGCTCAGCCTTGAGAACGCCGGGCTTACATAGTTGACGCGGTGGCCCGCGTCATAGGACACAAATCCATCCGGACTCAAAGCGAAAATCGTTTCGAGCTGTGCAGATTTTTCTTCGATATCTTTGGTTAGTTGGGATTCAATCTCCTGCCTTCGAACGATCTCACGTCCCACACGCCAAGCCAAACCCAACGCAAAGGCAATCAGCACCAACGCAGCAATGATTAGTTGCTTGAAAACACGTTGGATGGGCTCTTCCACCTCGCCCGCCGGGATGCCAATGACTACCGACCAACCCGTGACGGTTGACCGATCAAAAACGGTGTAGACCGTTTTTCCTTCCTGATTGATGGCGGTGAACAATCCGCTTTGGGCCGCGGTAATGGACTTCGCAAGAGACGGCGTGGCCGGGACCCCTACATAACGTTCCGGGGCACGGGAGCGACCCGCCAGCACCAGGTGGCTGTCAATGACGGCACCTGTCCAGGTCGAAGGTAAGTTTTGTTCAGCAAACAGACCGTTGATTGCCTTGGGGTCCAACGCGATGGACAGAACGTAGCGAACTTGCCCATTGCGAAAAACGGGCGCCATCAGCAGCGTGAACGGCCTCTTGGTGACGGCACCTGTTGCCAAAGCCCCGACAATGACTGCGTCGCGTGTCTTTAAAACCTCTTCTATTGCACTTGCTGCGACGCCGGCCAGCGGTCCGATGGTTGGAACCACAGCAGTGGTGGCGACAATTTTGTTGGAACGTGGATCGACCAGAGATGCATTGATCCATTTGCCGTTGGTTGCGATTACCCGCTTGGCATTCCCAATGAAGGCCGTCAGATTGTCTGAATCGAGGCTGGCGTCAGATGCCAACACTTCCACTTGATTCATCTGGCCTTGCAATTCATGGTCCAGCGCCACCCGCAGTGCACTGGTGGTGCTTTTCAAGTTGTCTTCGATGGCTGATTTCTTTTGGGCAACGATCATCCAGGCAACGCCGCCACCGAAGATCAGCAATGGCAGCACCGCAACCAAAACCAACCCGACCAGTGCTCGCCAGACACGGCTTTCCATCAATTTTCCGGGTCTGTCTATTACTGGGTTCATGTTTGGTGCCTTGTGTCAGCTCAACCCTCCATCGCGATCAAACCGGTCATTGATTTTTATCACTGTCCATTTGATACAAAGTGATACATTCAAAATATATCATTTTTTGTCAATATTTGTCAGATGCAACGGGTTTTAGGGATGAATTGCCCATCGCTGATTTGACTGCCAAAGCGCGTACAGCCGTTCAAAGCGGTTGGAAGATGGATCCATGACCGAGCAACAAACAATCCTGATCATTGACGACACACCCGTCAATTTGAGGGTGATTTCCGCAGCCTTGATAGCTGACTATCGCCTTCAAGTTGCGCAGTCCGGAGCAGTGGGCTTGCAGCTGGCGTCGCAAGCAGCACCCGACCTGATTTTGTTGGATGTGATGATGCCCGAGATGGATGGTTTTGAAGTCTGCCGACGCCTGAAAGAAGACCCCAAGCTGTCACGCGTCCCAGTTATTTTTCTCACGGCGATGGGCGACCTTGCATCAGAAATTGCAGGCTTGGCACTCGGTGCGGCCGACTACATCACCAAACCCATAAGCGTGCAAACGGCACGGCACAGAATCGCCAACCTGCTTGAGCGGGAGCGCCTGCGCAAGGAGGTCGAGGCCTACCGGGACCAGCTGGAAGAAAAGGTTGCTGCGCGCACCATGGCACTTTCGATAGCCAAGGAATCAGTACTCGCCAGTCAGCAGGCCAAAGCCAACTTTATCAACAACATGTCCTATGAGTTGCGCACGCCCATGGCGGTCATCATGGGCTTCACCGGGCTCTCGCTCAAACGCGCAACAGACCCCGAACAAATACGGCAACTCAACAAGGTAGACGAAGCATCGCAGCAACTGCTGTCACTGATCAATAGACTGATGGACATCACCACGCTGGAATCCAGTCAGCTCACCATTGAAAAAAGCACCTTCGATTTGGCGAGTGTTCTGGATGGCGTGGCTTTGCAACTGGAGTCGGAGGCCACCAAAAAAGGGCTTGAATTCGGTATCCATATCGAGCCTTCGCTACGCCATCTACCGCTCAAGGGTGATGCACTGCGCATAGGGCAAATCCTTCAGGAGTTGACGGGCAATGCCATTAAATATACGTCCCAAGGACGGGTTGACCTTCACGTCGAGGTGCAGGAGCAAATCGGCAAGGAAACCCAGTTGAGTTTCAAGGTACGTGACACCGGCATTGGCATTGCGCCCTACGACCAAAAGCGCATCTTCGTGCGTTTTGAAGAGCTTGACGGCTCACCCGCACGCAAGCACGGTGGTACGGGTATTGGACTGATGCTGTGCCGCCAACTTGTCGTTCTGATGGGCGGCACCATTGGCATCGACATCTCCCCTGGGGTCGGGTCAACTGCCTGGTTCTGCCTGCGACTACCGAATGCAGGCTCGGTGCAAAGAAGCAGCGACACGCCTTGAGCCTACGCCGGCCTGCGACGGCGACCAGAAGGCCGCGTCAGGAGCCCAGACGAACCCTACAAGCGAATCTGTTTGTTAGCGAACTGACCGGCGCCGCGTCCTTCACTAGGCTGTCAACCTACATAGGAAAAAGGATTTTCGATGACCACGAATAACACCGCCGTTCCGGTTGATACCGTGTCCTGCAAGGTATGCATGAAGGAGATTCCGGTATCCGAGGCGATTGTCCCGGAGGCAACGGAATACGTCGCGCATTTTTGCGGTGTTGAGTGCTATGACAAGTGGCGAAAGCAGCCGGGAAGTCCGTCCCAACAAGAGGACATAGCGACTACTTCAGCGCCGTTGTAAGCGCCGGGAAGTTTGCGGCATACGTCGCAAATGCGCAGTCCTGCAAACCGTGTTCGCCTGCATACAGACGCTTGGCAATTTAGAGCACAAGCTAAGTGTTCGATCAATCCGTATCGTCAACCCCGGAGATTAAACATGACCGAGTACAGACATCTCGTATCGGGCTTTTTCGTTAAACGCGAAGAAGCGCAGATTGCGCTTTCCAAACTCAAAGACCAAGGCATTGCGCCGGATCAGTTGGGCATTTACGACAACGAGACCGCAGCGCGCCAACCTCCGCCAGAGGCCAACAGCAACACCATGCTGGAAAGCCTGGTTGTTAATGGTGCCGTGGGCACGGCCATTGGCACCGGTATCGGCGTGCTCGCAGAAGTCGCTTTGGTGGTCGCCGATGTGTCACTCTTCATTGCCAGTCCGCTGGTGGCACCACTGGTCATTCTGGGTTGGGGGGCTAGCCTGGGCGGTGTCATCGGGGCCGTGGTCGGCTTGGAAAACACGGCCAAAAAAGAAGGCAAGTTTGCCGATCTGGTGCAGGAAGCCATCATGAACGGGCAAGTGGTTTTGGTCGTTCAGACCCGCAACGAACATGAAACGTCTATCGCCCAAGGAATCATCAAGGACGCCGTGGGCGACTTCAAGGACGTTCGTTCGACGCCGGGGATGCTCGACGTAGCAAAAGCGCAGTCGCTTGGGCATTGACAAGGTCAAGTGCAATAAATGCATGCCAGGGGTTGCTGGTTGGCGGTATCTTGCCCGAACAAAGCGCCTAGTCAAAGACAAAGGCTGGCTTGATTTGGGTGATGCAACTGCTGTCAGGCGGTTGGTTCGGATTGCTTAAAAAGCCAACCGCAATTTGCGAAGAGCAGGGGGCTGCAGGCACGTCGGGCTTCAGGATTAGCGAAATGTGTCCCACTGCCGGGAAGGTATAGGAATAAGCCGTCTTGTAGTTCTTGGCAACGGCCTCTCCATAGGGTTGGGGGGTTACCGGGTCGTAAGCGCCACTGAGTACCAGGACCGGGATGTTCGGATTGTCAAAGGTGAAAGGCGGTTTCAAATCCACGTTAAGTACGTCACACGCATTGCGGACCATATCGGCTTCGCGTTTGGCAATCGCCAACATTTGCGAATAAGGCACTGGCAACACCTGCGAGGGCGTGACCCGTATGGACTTGGCGCGCACGCAAAGCACGGTGTTGTACATCTCTTTGGCGTTGCCCGGCTCCAGATCGCCCGAGAGATTCTCTACCAGCCAGCTGAAATCGCCCCGATTCGCGGCAAAGACCAACTTGGGCAAAGAATGTGCTGATTCGGTGCGGTACAGCGATGAAATGATGCCATCCAGAAAGGTGTTGCCGTTGAGTGTGGACGCAAGCTTTTGTTTTGTAGAGGGCACGGTCAGCGTGATCGGTATTGGCTTCTGGTTCAACTGATCAACAACCGCCAGAAACTTCTGTTCCAGGTTGGGATAGGTTTGACTGCAGCGCAGATCCTGCGCGCAGTCGTTAAACACGTTACGTAATGAATGGCTGATGGTGTGGCTAAACCCAAAGTTAAAGTCAATGTCTGGCCGAACCACACCATCGAGGATCGCGCTGCGTAACTGGGCCTTGTGCTGACCGGCTTGCGCCGTCACATACTGACCCAACAAGGTGCCGTATGAACCACCGTAAAAGTTGAATTCCTTGTAGCCCAGGGTTTGTGCCACATAGTAAATGTCAGTGGCGTTCTCGCGGGTGTTGAAGGCGCTGGGATTGATTCCACTGGCCTTGAAACGTGCGTTACAGGCCTTGATCCAACCCGAGTCGGTGGGTGATACTTCGCCCTTGGCCACAGCAACATTGTGGGCGTTGATTTCAGGGCACGACAAAAAGGGCTTGGAGTACCGCGTTCCTCGCTCCTCTACAAAAAGCAGATCACGCCCCTTCAAAATATTGATCAAACCTGGCGACTTCCCCGGCAAGACAATATTGACAAACACACCAATCGTGGTGTCCCCCGGCCCGCCCTGTTCCACAAACAGCGGGTCTGGTGCGGGCGTGTTGCTTGAACTGCGCACACGCACTACGGCGAGTTGAATGGTGGGGCCCTGGGGTTGGGCGTGCTGCTCGGGCGTTGTGACGTAGCCACAATCCGCGTCTACAGCAATGGCGTCGGGCACGTCAAAAGTCTTGCAACTAACGGACTGCCACGCAGACCCGAATTCGGCGCGGCTGGGTCGTGCTGGGTTTGATGCACAGGCGCTTAAGGC
>CANFNO010000217.1 GCA_947447845.1 Burkholderiales bacterium
ACCTTTGCCGACCAAGTGGTGGTGATGACCAGGGGGCGTGCGGTGCAAACCGGCTCAGCCGCTGATTTGTTCGAGCGCCCCAGCCACACTTTTGTGGGCCACTTCATTGGCTCGCCGGGCATGAACTTTCTGCCTGGCAGCATGACCGCCGCAGGCTTTCACACGGCCGGCGCAACCGTGGCGGCACCGGCGGGGCGTCGATTGCCGGACGGTGAATTCAAGCTTGGCGTGCGTCCGGAATACGTCAGTCTGGCCGCCGTCAATGCCGAGGGCGCCTTGTCGATGACGGTGACACAGGTGCAAGACGTGGGCACGCATGTGATCGTCAGCGCCAAGCGCGAGGGCCACACCGTTAAAGCGCGCTTGCAGGTCAACAGCACCCACTTGACGGCTGGCGACAACGTCTGGCTGCAGGTGATGGGCGAGCACACCTGCTTCTACAAGAACGAGGAGATCGTGGCATGAGCACCACCACCAAACCCGTCAACCAGAAGGCCTGGTTTCTGATTCTTCCCGTGCTGCTGTGCGTGGCCTTCTCCGCCATCCTGCCGCTGATGACGGTGGTGAATTATTCGGTGCAAGACATCATCTCGCCGGAGCGCCGTGTCTTTGTGGGCACCGAGTGGTTTGCTGCCATCATGCGCGACGAGGAACTTCACGGCGCGCTGTTGCGTCAACTGTCTTTCTCGCTGGCAGTGCTGACGGTGGAACTGCCGCTGGGCATTCTTCTGGCCCTGAGCATGCCAGCAAAGGGCTGGAAGTCTTCTGCCGTGCTGGTGATTGTGTCGCTCTCACTGCTGATTCCCTGGAACGTCGTGGGCACGATCTGGCAGATCTTTGGGCGCACCGACATTGGTTTGATGGGCGCGGCACTTCAAGGCCTGGGCATTGAATACAGCTACACCGGCAATGCGACGCATGCCTGGCTCACCGTGCTTTTAATGGATGTCTGGCACTGGACGCCGCTGGTCGCGCTGCTGGGTTACGCCGGTCTGCGCTCCATTCCCGATGCCTATTACCAGGCCGCCAGCATTGACGGTGCCAGCAAGCTCGATGTGTTCCGCTATGTACAACTGCCCAAGATGCGCGGCGTGTTGATGATTGCGGTGCTGCTGCGCTTCATGGACAGCTTCATGATTTACACGGAGCCCTTTGTTCTAACTGGTGGTGGCCCGGGTAACTCCACTACTTTCCTGTCGCAGTTCCTGACGCAAAAGGCGGTGGGGCAGTTTGATCTGGGGCCGGCCGCCGCGTTCTCGCTGATCTATTTCCTGATCATCTTGCTGCTGTGTTTCATGTTGTACAACTGGATGCAGCGCGTTGGCACCCAGGAAAAGGAGGGTGGCCATGAATAACCAGAAGTTCCAGAAGCGCACGCTTTTTCTTATCGTCTATATCGTGTTCGCGCTGTTGCCCATCTACTGGATGGTCAACATGTCGTTCAAGACCAATGGCGAGATCGTCGCTGGTTTTTCCCTATTCCCCGAGCACTTCACTTGGGCGAATTACCACACCATATTGACCGACCCATCCTGGTACTCGGGCTACATCAATAGCCTGATCTACGTGGCCATCAACACGGTTATCTCCATCACAGTGGCACTGCCCGCGGCCTACGCGTTTTCGCGCTACAGCTTTCTGGGCGACAAGCATGTGTTCTTCTGGTTGCTGACCAATCGCATGACGCCGCCCGCAGTTTTCTTGCTGCCCTTTTTTCAGCTGTACACCACCGTGGGCCTGATGGACACGCACTTGGCCGTTGCGCTGGCCCACCTGTTGTTTAACGTGCCGTTGGCGGTGTGGATCTTGGAGGGCTTTATGAGCGGCATACCACGCGAGATTGACGAGACGGCGTACATCGACGGCTACAGTTTTCCGCGCTTTTTTATCCGCATCTATATCCCGCTGATCAAGGCCGGTGTGGGCGTGGCCGCCTTCTTCTGCTTCATGTTTAGTTGGGTCGAGTTACTGCTGGCGCGCACCTTAACGAGCGTCAACGCCAAGCCCATTGTGGCCATCATGACGCGCACCGTATCGGCTGCAGGCATGGACTGGGCCACCCTCGCCGCTGCCGGTGTGCTGACCATCGTGCCCGGTGCCATCGTGATCTGGTTTGTACGCAACTACATCGCCAAGGGTTTTGCGATGGGTCGCGTCTGAGTTGAGAGGAATCTGCAATGTTTGAATGGATGGCTTGGACCACACCTGTGGCCGTTTTCTTCTGCAGCATCGCGTTGATGCTGGCTGGCATGACGGTGTGGGAAATCAAATCCCCCACCACGCTGCGTAAAGGCTTTTTGCCCATTGAGACCACACGCGGTGATCGCCTCTTTATCGGCCTGCTTAGCGCGGCCTACGTGAACCTGGCCTTTGTCGGCATCAGCGGACGCCTGGTCGAGTGGATGAATCTGGAGGCGGAGCCCTCCATATGGATCAGCTTTGTCCTGTCCATGGCACTGCTAGGTCTGATCATGCGCAAGGGCTGAATCAGCCAATTCGCAAAGTAACTGATTTCCCAAGTCCGCAGCTCGTTCCCCCTGGAGTCGCGGCATTTACCAAACAGGGGTTCAACAGAATGAGGAGATCGACAATGAAGCTGAAGTATTCCGTATTGGCAGTTGCTCTAGCCTGCGCAGTAGGTGGGCAGGCGTGGGCCGATGAGGCTGCCGCCAAGAAGTGGATAGATAGCGAATTCCAGCCATCAACCTTGAGCAAAGCGGAGCAAGCCACTGAGATGAAGTGGTTCATCGACGCTGCCAAGAAGTTGCGCGACGCCGGTGTGACTGAAGTCAGCGCGGTCTCTGAAACCCTGACTGTGCATGAATATGAGTCCAAGACGCTTGCCAAAGCCTTTGAGGAAATCACTGGCATCAAGGTCAAGCACGACCTGATCCAGGAAGGCGATGTGGTTGAGAAACTGCAAACCTCCATGCAGTCCGGCAAGTCGATTTATGACGGCTGGATCAGCGATTCCGATTTGATCGGCACCCACTACCGCTACGGCAAGATCCTTAACTTGACCGACTACATGACGGGCAAGGGCAAGGACTACACCAACCCGGGTTTGGATATCAAAGACTTCATCGGCACCAGCTTCACCACCGCCCCGGACGGCAAGCTGTACCAATTGCCAACCCAGCAGTTTGCCAACCTGTATTGGTTCCGCGCCGACCTGTTCGAGAAGCCGGAGCTAAAGGCCAAGTTCAAAGCCAAGTACGGCTATGACCTGGGCGTGCCGCTCAACTGGAGTGCCTACGAAGACATCGCCGCCTTCTTCAGTGAAGACGTCAAGACCATCGACGGCAAGCCAATCTATGGTCACATGGATTACGGCAAAAAGGACCCATCGTTGGGCTGGCGTTTTACCGATGCATGGCTCTCCATGGCTGGTACGGCTGACATTGGTATTCCAAACGGCAAGCCGGTGGACGAGTGGGGCATTCGTGCCTCAGCTGACGGCTGCACGCCTCTGGGCGCATCCGTATCCCGGGGTGGTGCCACCAACTCGCCTGCTGCTGTCTACGCGTTGACCAAGTACATCGACTGGATGAAGAAGTACGCACCCAAGGAAGCCACCGGCATGACCTTTGGTGAAGCCGGCCCCGTACCCGCACAAGGCCAGATCGCCCAACAGATCTTCTGGTACACCGCCTTTACCGCTGACATGGTGAAACCGGGACTGCCTGTGGTGAATGCTGACGGCACACCCAAGTGGCGCATGGCCCCTGGCCCGAACGGCCCGTACTGGAAGCAAGGCATGCAAAACGGCTACCAGGACGTGGGCTCCTGGACTTTCTTCAAGGACCATGACGCCAACAAGGTGGCAGCGGCCTGGCTCTACGCCCAGTTTGTAACCAGCAAGACCGTGTCGCTGAAGAAGTCCACCGTGGGCCTGACCTTCGTGCGCGACAGCGATATCCGTTCTGAGACCATGACCAAGATGGCGCCCAAGTTGGGTGGACTGGTTGAGTTCTACCGCAGCCCGGCTCGTGTGGCCTGGACACCTACCGGAACCAATGTGCCCGACTACCCCAAGCTGGCCCAGCTTTGGTGGAAGAACGTAGCGGTTGCTGTGACGGGTGAGAAAACTCCGCAAGCCGCGATGGACAACCTGGCTGAAGAGATGGATGGCGTGATGGGTCGACTGGAGCGTTCGGGCATGGCAGTTTGCCCACCCAAGCTCAACGCCAAGAGCAGCCCTGACAAATGGCTGAGCGACAAGGGTGCGCCATGGAAGAAACTGGCGAACGAAAAGCCCAAGGGCGAAACCATTGCCTATGACACGCTGCTGAATGCCTGGAAGAGCGGCAAGGTGCGCTAAAGAAAGGGTATAGCCGGTGTTGGGAGCGACGTTAGCGGGTGTCCGCTACCGTCGCCCTGCGCGGGTGCCTGATTCCGGCTCCCGCATTCCTTCCCGAATGATTGAAATGTGAAACTCGATATGGCCTCAGTCGCTCAACCGCTGCAAACCACGCGCAAGGACTTGCTGGCGCGTCTGGCAGAGGATCGGGTCTATGACCTTGCTGTGGTCGGCGGCGGCGCCACTGGCCTGGGCGTCGCGCTCGATGCGGCAGCGCGTGGGTTTAGCGTGCTGCTGCTGGAGTCGCATGATTTTGCCAAGGGCACTTCATCCCGAGCCACCAAGCTGGTGCATGGTGGTGTGCGCTACTTGGCGCAAGGCAATATTTCTCTGGTACGCGAGGCGCTGCACGAGCGCACCACCCTGCTGCGCAATGCGCCGCATCTTGCGCAGCCGCTGGCCTTTGTGGTGCCTTCCTATCACTGGTGGGAAGCGCCGTTTTACGGTATCGGCTTAACGATGTACGACCTGCTGGCGGGCAAGGCAGGTCTGGGTAAAACGCGTTTTCTTGGCGCGAAGGAAACTGCCAAGGCTCTGCCGGCAGTGCGCTTGGAGGGGCTGAAGGGCGGTGTTCAATACTGGGATGGCCAATTTAATGATGCGCGCTTGGCACTCGCGCTGGCCCGTACGGCTGCCACACGCGGTGCGTTGCTGGTGAATTACTGTGCCGCCACCGGCCTTTTGTATGAGGGCGGAAAAATCAGCGGACTGCAGGCGCAGGACACCATAAGCGGAAAGAACTACCGTGTGCGCGCCCGCTGCGTGGTCAATGCCGCAGGGGTGTGGGTGGACTCCCTGCGTGAAATGGACGGTCCGGCACACAGCGCAGGTGGAGGTCGTGCGATTCAGCCCATGGTGGCCCCAAGCCAAGGTGTGCACATCGTAGTGGATCGCAGCTTTCTGGACTCCGATACAGCGCTGATGGTGCCCAAGACTTCGGACGGCAGGGTGCTGTTTGCCGTGCCATGGCTAGGCAAAGTGATCCTGGGTACAACCGATACGCCCCGCAATGACCTGGCGCGTGAGCCACTGGCCTTCGCTGAAGAGGTCGAGTTCATATTAAGAGAGTCGGCCCGCTACTTACGCAAGGCGCCGACCCGTGCAGACATCAAGAGCATCTGGGTAGGCTTGAGGCCGCTGGTCAAGCCACAGGACGACGATGGCGAAAGTACCAAGGCCCTGAGCCGGGAACACACGGTGATCGTGAGTCGAAGCGGCCTGGTGACGGTTACTGGCGGAAAATGGACCACGTATCGCGCCATGGCCGAGGATGTTTTGGAAAAGTGTGCAGACAAAGCATTGTTGGAGTCGCGCCCGTCAGGGCAGACCGAGGAATTGCGTCTGGTTGGCGCCGATACGTCCACGCAATTGGTTCCTGTTTCGGTCAGTAAAACCGAAGGCCCGCATTC
>CANFNO010000218.1 GCA_947447845.1 Burkholderiales bacterium
CGCAGGGCGCGCTCTTGCCGGTCCAGCACGTGCTCCGGATCCAGGTGTCTGCGGTCCTGGATCATCTGGCTCATGTTTTCGATCTGACCGCCGATCGTGACCAGTGCCTGACGAAAGGATTGCAAGCGCTCTTCGCGGCGCAGGCAGTCGTTTTGCAATTGCTCGATGGGGTTGGCACGGGCCTCGGCTTTGCGCAGCTGAAGCATTTTGTTTTCCAGCTTTTGCACCGCCAGCGGCAGCGCCTGAAAACTGGCAAAACCTACCGCCGCCATGCCGGCCAGCGCGGCCAGACCGGCACCGGCGGATACGGCCGCCCAGATCAGCGGGCCGGACAGGGCCAGCAGGGTGAAGGTGCCGAAGGCGGCGCCCCCGCGCAGTGCCCACACCTTGAAATCATGGGCCGGCTGTCCCGGCCTGTTACGCGCTTGCATAGGTGCTCTCCTTGGCTGGTTCATGGTGCTTCGCGCTGTGCTGTGCTGACCCGTGCCGACTTCTGGCCATCAGCCCGGGTAAAGCGCGCGATGCCCAGGGTATCGGTGGGGCTCTTGATCTCTTTCCAGGCGGCGGAAAAGCGGCCTTCCTGAAGTCTTTCCAAATTGCGCAGAAGGCAGCTTTGCAGGATGGCCACCTTCTTGCCCATGTCGCCAGCGGGCTTGAAGGGCCGCGTGAGGAGCAGATTGGGCGCGGCCAAAAAGCTGAAGTTGAAGGCACCCATATTCTGGTAGTTGCGCTTGACCGCAACAAAGGGCGGATGGGCACTCAGGTCATATTCCACCAGCACCAGGCCGCTGCCATGCTCGTAGCGCGTGATGTTGGGCATGGGCCAGCCACCCGAGGTGAAGATGGCTTGCACCTTATTGGCCTGCAGCAGTTTGAGGGCTTGGTCGTCGTTGTCGGCCACAACAAATTCCATTTCATAGCCCAACTGGTTGTTCAGCGTTTGCCCCAGCAACTGGGCCGAACCCACCAGAGCCACGCGCACCCCTTTGAGGTCGGAGAATTTGCGGATCTGGCGCGTTTCTCCAAACAGGCCCAGGCCGGAACCCTTCAATTTGGAGCCTTCGCGCAGCGCCAGCACATGCAGCAAGTTGCCATGCAAGGGCATCACCGCCTGCAGGTTGCGCAGATTTTCATCGCCACCACGCGCCATCTCCTGCAGTGTGTCGAGTTGGGAAATGCCCAGATCGGCCTCGCTGGCGGAGAGCTTCATCAAGTTCTGCAGGCCGCCCGCGCTGGGCACGGCGCATACCGAGACCTCGTTGCCGCAAACCGTCTGGATGTCGCGCACGACCAGTTCGTACACGCCACCTTTGGGGCCGCTGCCTATGCGCAATGCGCAGTCGGCCGCATCCTCTTGTGCAAGGGCTGCATGGGCAGCCAATAGGGTGGCAGCCAAGCTGCACAGTGTTCTGGCGGAGAAGGTGTGGGGGCGCATGGTGAACTCCTTGGGTGTGTTGTTGATGCACCCAGTTTGTTTCGCGCCGCAGGAAAAAACATCCGTAGGCTTGCACGCCGCAACTGTGTAGAACTACACAGCCCCGGCCACCACATGCAAGCCCGGCGCGCTGGCAATTTCCACCGCGTCTGCCACGCTCCAGAACAGTTGCGCATCATGGCCCACACCCTGGGGATCGACGTGCTGCAGCAAGGCACGCACAGTAGTCTTAACGCGCGCCAGCAACAGCGTCTGGCCAACCGACTGCAGACTATTGCGTAGCTCCATCAGGCAGTCGACCGCCGTGCTGTCCAGGTCGGCACTTTCTTCCAGGCTCAGGATCACGGTGTGTAGATCGGCACGGAGCCGCGCCAGACGCAACACCTCGCCCATGACCCGTTCGGCACTGCCAAAAAACAGTGGCTCTTCGGGCCGCAGAATGAGCAGCCCCGGCTTGGCGCTTGCACCCTGTTGCACCTGCACGTCGACATAGTTGCGACTGTCTCCGAGTTCACCCAGCTCATGCACCACCGGCTGGCTGAAGCGGTGCAAGGCCCCCAGCACTGACAAGGCAATGGCGACCAGCATGCCATCCAACACGCCCAGCAACAGCACCGCCGCAACAGCAGCCAGCAGCAACCAGCGGTCCCGGTTCATGCGCCAGACTTGCAGGAGCGGGCGCACGGATAAGGCATGCCACAGCGCACTGATCACCGCTACGGCCAGCACAGGGCGCGGCAGCAGTTGCAGCGCGGGCAGTGCCAGCAACAAGGCAAGCAACACCGCCGCCAGCGCAAACGCCCCGGCCTTGCGCGACACCGCCCCGGCCGCTGCATTGGCGCTGGTGGCAGAGAAGCCCGCCCCCACCGGCATGCCCTGCAACAGCCCGGCCGCAGCATTGCAGGCGCCCAGAACCATCAGCTCCCGATCCGCATTCAGCGTGTCGCCATGCACCAGTGCCTGGGTACGCATGCTGCCCCACGACTCGGCAAACACCAGCATCACCAGCCCGAAGGCCAACTCCCCCGCGCGCAGCCATTCGCTGAGTTGAAGCTGCGGCAGGCCGATAGCAAAGGCGGGAGCCACGACCGCGCCAACCTGCTGAACCGCCAGTGCTGGCCAACCCGGCAACCGTGTAAGCCCGATAGAAAGCAGCATCGCCAGCAAGGAAGCGGGCACACGCGACCAGCGCCGCAGCCACAGCATCAGGCCACCGGCGGCCAACGCCAGCATCAAGCTGGGCAGATGCCAGAGTTGCAACTGCGTCAGTGCGAAGTACAGGAGCGAGAAGGGGTCCGCACGAACAGCTGCTGGCACCTCCAGCCCCAGCGCATCGGGCAACTGCTTGACCACAATCGACAGCGCCAGCGCAAAGGCAAAGCCCTTGAGCACGGGCCGCGAGACATAAGACGAGAGTTGCCCCTGGCGCGCCGCCGCCAGCAGCATCAGCAGCACGCCGCTGAGCAACACCAGCGCCATCACCACTTGCCTATAAGCCGCAGCGCTCGCCAGGCTATAGGCGCCGGTCATGGATATCGCCGCCGCTGCGGCCAGCGTGGCCGTGGATGAAGTGGGCGCTACGATGGCAAAGCGGCTGCCACCGAAGAGCGCATAGACCGCCAGCCCGATCACCACCGCCGTCAGCGCATGGCCCACCGGCAGGTGCGCCAGCCCGGCGTAGGCCACGGCTTCAGGCAGCAGCAGACCCGCCACACACAGGCCGGCCACCCCATCAGGCCACAGGCTATTTCCGTCTTGTACATCTGCTTTGCTCATGCGCCCAGTATGCGGCGCAATCGTTCAAAATGATGCCCTATGACACACCCACATTTCAATCCTGTTCCGCTTGAAAAGTCTTCCCGGCTCATGAACTATGGCCCCACTGTTCTGGTGTCGGCACAGCATGCCGGGACCAAAAACGTCATGGCCGCCGCGTGGGCCTGCGTACTCGACTATGGCCATTCCACCAAAGTCACGGTGGTACTCGACAAGTCAACTTTCACCCGTGGGCTGGTCGAGGCAAGTGGCTATTTCGCACTCCAACTTCCCACCAAAGCCATGGCCAAACTCACCCACGCATTGGGAAGTGAGAGCGCAAATGACGTCCCCAACAAACTGGAAAAGCTGGGCGCAAAGACCTTTGAGGCGCCGGGTTTTGAATTGCCACTGGTCGAAGGCTGCGTCGCGTGGCTTGCCTGCAAACTGATGCCGGAACCGCACAATCAGCAGACCTACGATCTATTCATCGGCGAAGTGGTCGGCGCATGGGCAGACGAGCGCGTATTTCACGACGGCCGCTGGGATTTTGAAAGTGCCCCCGATGATTTGCGCACGATTCACCATGTCGCTGGCGGGAACTTCTTTGTGACTGGCGAGGTGGTTTCGGGCTGAGGTGACCCGGTTCAGGTGCTTAGAATCATTCCAAGACAGTCTGCTGGGTTTGTCGGGTTTTTTATACCTGTACGTATTTCATGACAACCCGCCGCAACCAAGGCTGCAAGCCACTTTGAAGGGTTTTTGATGTCCAGTTTATCGAGCAGCGTTCAAGTTATAGAGCAGGTTTTGCTCTATACGTCACGTTAAAGCTACACGTGTTCAGTGATAGCATTGCGCCATGAACTCACCTTCCATCGAACAATCTGTACTTAGCTTGCCTAAGCCGGAGCGTGCGCACTTGGTGCATTTGTTGCTCGATAGCTTGGATGCCCCGTCGGAAACTGAAATTCAGGATATCTGGCTCAGTGAGGCGCGCCGCCGCGCTGATGACATTGACTCAGGCAAAGTCAGTCTGATGAGTGGCGAGCAGCTTGAGCGGGAAGTTCAAGCGCTTTTTAAGTGAACTATTGGCTCCATCCCGAGGCCGCAGAAGAACACAAAAAACAGGTCACTCACTATGAGGAGATCCAAGTGGGATTGGGAAGGCGGTACCACTCCGAATTTCAAAACACTTTGGAATTGGTTTGTGCTTCGCCTGGTCGTTCACGCATTGTTCTTGCCCCGGACATTCGACGTGTCATGTTTAAGGTCTTTCACTTTGACCTTGTTTACCGCGACGTTGATGGATTTGTGCAAGTCTTGGCCGTTGCCCACCATCGCCGCCAGCCCGGTTATTGGGTGGCTCGGCTTTAACTGGTTGATCGACCCGACTTTCGCGGGTCATCGCCAACGTTAGACCACGATTCAAATCCGTAACCACACCGAGACGCTATGGAACAAATAATCGAACATGAGGACAAAGCATCCAAGGGAGCCTTCTTTGTGCTGAAGGATGGACGGCGCGTCGCTGAAATGACGTACAGCCGCACAAACCCTTCGCTCATCATCATTGACCACACAGAAGTCGATCCCTCTCTTAGCGGCCAGGGCGTTGGTCGAAAAATGCTCGGTGCACTTGTGAGCTGGGTCCGGAGCGCGGGCATAAAAGTTGTTCCGCTTTGCCCGTTCGCCAAGGCCCAGTTCGATAAAGACAACTCGATCCGCGATGTGCTGGTCTGAAGCTTTGGCTGGCTTCTTAGCAATGTGGCTCAGCTCAAACTATGAGACTGCTTTAGAGCGCAAGTAAATTCCGTCCTGCAGTCCCCTGTTGGAAAGACCCAGTCAACAACCGAGCGACCATTCACCGTGGAATTGGTGCAGGTCCCATTTGGCATGTCGGGACTAGACCGCATGGCCACGCTAGGAACCCGCCAGATGCCCCATCGTGAAGGCCTCTTCAAACACCGAGTACGAAGCCCAGTCGCTGTGCGCAAAGCGCAGGCGGCCCCAGGCGGGAGGAACCTGCCAAGCCCGACCTTGCACATCCGGCACGGGAATGGCCATGGCGTGGCCATAGCGGGTGATGTCGATGTGCGTGGTCTTGCGCGGCAAATCCGGGTGCGCTACAACCAGTTCGCGCAGGATGTCGTCACGCCATTGAGCCCAAGGTCTTTGCAGTAACTGTTCGCGCCCCTTCACGGGGCCACCCACCACATTGCCTAACGCGCGGTAGTGTGTCAGCACAGTGGCACCGGGCACCGGCAGCAGGCTCTGGTGCATGGCGTCGACGTAACCCAGGCCGGGTGCGCTCTGCGCGTCGCCATAGACCACGTTATCCCAACTGGGTGCCGGGCCGGGCCGATCAAACAAGGGCTTGGCGATATGAAGGTTGGCGACCAGCCACGGCGCATGCACGGTACGTGCTGCCGTTTGTGTGAGAAAAGCCGGTGGATTGCGCACGATGCGCGCGGCCACGAAAACCGGCAAGGCGACGATGACCTGCTCAGCCTGCCAACGCTCCATTTGTTGCGTCAGGGTATTGAAGGCATCCACCTCCACGCCATGCTTGCCC
>CANFNO010000219.1 GCA_947447845.1 Burkholderiales bacterium
AGGGCTGTAGCTTGGGCCTTGGGCCTCAAGCTGTCAGAGCCACTTTCATTTGTTCCAGACGTGCCTTGACAGATGTATCAAGAACCTCGTCACCCACCACGACACGAATGCCGCCGATCAGCTCAGGCTGCAATTCAACAGACACATTGAGCTTGCGGGCGAAACGCTTTTCGAGCGTCGCCGCCAAGTCTCCCAGGCCAGCCTGATCGATCGGGAAAGCGCTGTAGACCACCGCATCCGAAGATCCGCTCTGGGCATTTTTCAGGGCCCGAAACTGCGCAGCAATTTCAGGCAAAGCACCCAGTCGACCGTTCTCAATCACGAGGCGCAGGAAGTTCCTGGCGTGATCGCCCAGAACCGACTGGGCGACACCCGTGATGAGATCAAAGACCTGAGCCGAGGTTACGACGGGGCTGTCCGCAAATTGCAGCAACTGTGCGTTGCCGGCAATTGCAGCCAACTCATCGACCCAAGCGCTTACCGCAGCCAAGTCGCCCGCGGAAGCCTTGTAAAGGGCTTCGGCATAGGGTCTTGCAATAGTGGCGAGTTCAGCCATGGGGTCCTCTTACAGCTCGGTCTTCAAACGGCCCAGCAAATCCGCATGGACACCGGCATTGACTTCCTTGCGGAGAATCTGCTCGGCGCCCTTGACAGCCAGTGCAGCCACTTGCTCACGCAGTGTTTCACGGGCTTTCACGGTTTGCTGTTCGGCTTCAACCTTGGCGGCAGCAATGATCTTGTTGCCCTCTTCGGTTGCTTTGCCTTTGGCTTCTTCAACGATGGCTTGCGCGCGGCGTTCCGCGTCAGCCAGGCGACCAGCAGTCTCGTTGCGCGATTTGGCAAGCTCGTCTTCCACGCGCTTGTTAGCGTTGGTCAACTCTGCTTTTGCCTTGTCGGCAGCGGCCAGGCCGTCTGCGATTTTCTGCGCGCGTTCGTCGAGTGCCTTGGCAATCGGTGGCCACACGAATTTCATCGTGAACATCACCAATACGAAGAACACCGCCATTTGCGCGAAGAATGTTGCGTTAATACTCACAACAACACCTCTCTAAGTTGGATGAGGCGAAAGGGCTTACGCAATCTTCAGCACGAAGGGGTTTGCGAACGCGAACATCATGGCGATACCAACACCAATCAGGAAAGCGGCGTCGATCAGACCAGCCAGCAAGAACATCTTGGTTTGCAGTTCGTTCATCAGCTCAGGCTGACGTGCTGCAGATTCCAGGTATTTGCTACCCATGATGCCAATACCGATACAGGCACCAACAGCACCCAGGCCAATGATCAGGCCAGCGGCCAATGCGACGAAACCAAGAACGTGTTCCATTTAAGAGCTCCTATGGATTTAAGTTAACGAGAAAACAAGAAAAGAAAGAACCGACAAACTTAGTGGTGGTCGTGGGCCTGCCCCACATACACCAAGGTCAACATCATGAAAATGAAGGCCTGCAGAGCAACAATCAGGATGTGAAAGATTGCCCAACCGGTACCCGCAACCACATGACCCAACCACAAGGCGATGCCTGTAGCCGACCCGAAACCAACCGCACCCATGAGTGCGATCAACATGAACACCAGCTCGCCAGCGTACATATTTCCGAACAACCGCATGCCGTGAGACACGGTCTTGGCGGTGAATTCAATCAGTTGCATGCCGAGGTTCAGCACGCCCAGAATCAGAGCAAACAAAGGGTTCTTGCTGGTACCGAAGGGTGCAGTCACCAGTTCATGCGCCCAACCGCCCATGCCTTTGATCTTGATGTTGTAGTACAGGCAGACCAGCAACACCGAGCAGGACATACCGAGTGTCATGGACAAGTCGGCCGTGGGGACTACGCGGAAGAATTCAATGCTGTGCTCAAGACCCGTAGTCGCCAGGATCATGTGAAACAGATCGACAGGCAAGAAGTCCATGGAGTTCATCAGGAACACCCAGACAAACACGGTCAAAGCCAAGGGGCCGACAAATTTGCGCGACTGGGCGTTGTGCACAATGCCTTTGGCTTGTGTATCGACCATTTCCAGCAAAATTTCAACCGCCGCTTGCATACGGCCAGGAACTCCGGAGGTAACGCTGCGTGCGACACGCCACATCACAAACATGCCCACCACACCCAGCAGAACCGACCAGAAGATCGAGTCGAGGTTGTAAACAGAGAAATCGATCACACCAGATTGGTGCCCCGTGCGCAAATGCGTCAGGTGGTGGCCAATGTATTCGCCAGCCGTAAGGGCATGTTCCGCAACGTTTTCTTCAGCAGCCATCAGTTACCCGTATTAGTTACTTTTGCCGTTAAGCGTTTCATATTCATACCGGTCTGGGCTTTCGTTTGAAACCCAGAGCGATCCAGTACACCTTCATCGTGACAACCAGGCCAACCAGCATAGCCGGCCAACTCAATCCCGTCACGAGACGCTGGGCAGCCAACAGAATGCCCACCGTCACCAAAATCTTGACCAACTCCCAAAGGAAGAAGCTCATCACCGCGGAACCCGCATTCACCGAAGCAAACTGTCCCGTCACACCTCGGGCAAACAGCGCCGCGGGAATAACCACCGCCAAAGCACCACATGCCGCCGACAAACCAACCGTCTGCCTGCCTGTCACACCCCAGGCAATCAATGCCACCAGGACACCAACCACCACCTGCCCCGCTACAACCCACCAAGGAGAAATAGAGGGATGCTTTTCACGCAGCGCTTTCGCCTCTGCAGCAGTCAACGGCGTGAAGTCTGAAACTTCCCCTTCTTCCGCGTTCGGTGCGATTGTGACCATGTCAGATTACGCCCAGGTTACAGAGTGACTGCCGATTTGTGCACAGCCAATGATTATACGTAGAAACCCACCGCACAGTTACATGTCCTTTACAAATCAGTGACTACGCCAACGCTGCAAGCGCCGCTGCATAATTTGGCCTCACTCTCCATCGCACATGTCCACATCCGAAACGCCAGCCAGCCTACCCGGCGCGACCCGCACCGAGTCCCTGATTGAATACCCCTGCAAATTCCCGATCAAGGTCATGGGCACCAAGGTGGAGGGGCTGGTGCATGCCATCACCCAAATCACAGCACAATTTGATCCTGCGTTTGATGCCAGTTCGATTGAGTTGCGCGAGAGCAAAGGCGGCAAATACCTGGGTGTCACCATCACCGTAAATGCCACCAGCAGGGAGCAACTCGACGAGTTGTACCGCACGCTCAGCACCCACCCCATGGTCAAGGTTGTGCTGTAGCGCAGTGGCTATGCAGACAACCCATCTGGGGCGCGTGGAGTACCTGCCGACCTACGCCGCCATGCAGGCTTTCAACGAGGAAAGAAACCGGAATCCGGAGGCTCCCGCGGAAGACCAACTCTGGATGTGCGAGCACCCGCCGGTCTACACCCAAGGCCTGGCCGGCAAGCCCGAGCACATCTTCAACCCGGCCAACATTCCTGTGGTGCAGACCAACCGGGGCGGCCAGGTGACCTACCATGGCCCGGGCCAGGTGGTGGCCTATCCGCTGATCGACCTCAAGCGCGTCGGTTACTTCGTCAAGGAGTACGTGTACCGCATCGAAGAGGCGCTGATCCGCACCCTGCTGCATTTCGGCGTGACCGGGCACCGGGTGGCAGGCGCTCCCGGCATCTACGTGCGCCTGGATGACCCGGCAGGACACGCCCCCCTGGAAAACCGTCCGCGCAAGCAGGAAGCCGTGGCGCCCATGTCCGATCCGGACTTCACCGGCCTGGGCAAGATCGCCGCACTGGGCATCAAGGTCAGCCGCAACTGCACGTACCACGGTCTGGCGCTCAACGTGGCCATGGACCTGGAGCCCTTCCGGCGCATCAACCCTTGCGGCTACGTGGCCTTGCAGACGGTGGACCTTTCTACAATCGGCTACCAGGTCAGCTGGCAAGATGCCGCTGACGTACTGAGCCACAAGCTCGCAACCTATCTAGCGCCATGACGCGCCAGCACCTTGCCCACACACCATGAGCCATAGCGAAGAAGCAACCAACCCCACCGTGCGGGAAGTGCAAAGCACGCAAGACTACAACCCGCTGGCCAAGCAAAAAGCCGCTGCCAAGCTGTCGCGCATTCCGATCAAGGTGCAGGCCGGTGAGGTGCTGCGCAAACCGGAGTGGATCCGCGTCAAGGCCGGCTCACCTTCCACGCGCTTTTACGAGATCAAGGACGTGCTGCGCGCCAACAAACTGGTCACCGTGTGCGAGGAAGCCAGTTGCCCGAATATCGGCGAATGCTTTGGCAAGGGCACGGCCACCTTCATGATCATGGGTGACAAGTGCACCCGTCGCTGCCCGTTCTGCGACGTGGGCCATGGCCGCCCCGACCCGCTGGACGTCGACGAGCCCGACAATCTGGCCAAGACCATTGCCCAGCTCAAACTCAGCTACGTGGTGATCACCAGCGTGGACCGCGACGACCTGCGCGACGGCGGTGCCGGCCACTTTGCCGACTGCATCCGCAAGACACGTGAACACTCACCCAAGACCCAGATCGAAGTACTGGTACCCGACTTCCGCGGCCGCGACGACCGCGCCCTGGAAATTCTGAAGGCCGCGCCGCCGGATGTGATGAACCACAACCTGGAAACCATCCCCCGCCTGTACAAGGAAGCACGACCCGGCTCGGACTACCAGTTCTCGCTCAACCTGCTTAAGAAATTCAAGGCACTGTTCCCTGACGTCACCACCAAGAGTGGGTTGATGGTCGGCCTGGGCGAGACCGATGAAGAAATCCTGGAAGTCATGCGCGACATGCGTGCGCACAATGTCGAAATGCTGACCATTGGCCAGTACCTGGCGCCCTCCACCAGCCATCTGCCGGTGCGCCGCTACGTGCACCCGGACGTCTTCAAGATGTTCGAGGCTGAGGCCTACAAGATGGGCTTCAAGCACGCCGCCGTGGGCGCCATGGTGCGCAGTTCATACCATGCGGATCAGCAAGCGCACTCTGCTGCCGGCAACAACCAGGCTCCGGCGCCCTGAAACCGGACAACACGCCCCATGCACACTGGCAAGCCCATCACGCTCAACGGCAAACCCCTGGGGAGCGGACGTTTTCCCTCCATCTGCACGCCGCTGGTCGGGCGCACCCATGAACAGGTGCTGGCCGAACTGGCGCTGGTCTTGCCCAAGCAGCCGGACCTGCTGGAGTGGCGTGTGGACTTTTTTGCGGCCATTGACAACACTGCAGCCGTGTTGGCGCTGGCAACCGCGATTCGTGCAGTAGCCGGAGGTATTCCGGTGCTGTTGACACGCCGCTCCATCCGGGAAGGTGGCGAGCCGATTCCATTAAGCGAAGAGCAGGTCGTCGACCTGATGGCAGCAGTCTGCGCCAGCGGCACGGTGGAGTTGGTGGACTTCGAGATGAACAACGACCCGGTGCACATTGCCCGGGTACGTGCGGCGGCCCATGCCCACGGCGTGCAACTCCTGCTGTCCTTCCACAACTTCCAGTCCACACCCGCGCAGGAGCTGCTGTGCCAGCGCTTCGCCCAGGCACAAGCGCTGGGTGCCGACGTCGCCAAGATTGCTGTCATGCCGCAGCGCCTGGAAGACGTGCTGGCCGTGCTGGCCGCCACGCTGGAGTCCAGCCAGAAACTGGATATTCCCGTGGTGAGCATGTCCATGGGCGGCTACGGCGCACTCACGCGCCTGGTGGGCGGAGTGTTCGGGTCGGCCATGAGTTTTGCCGTGGGTGCTAGCGCCTCCGCACCGGGTCAGGTGCCGATGGAAGACCTGAACA
>CANFNO010000220.1 GCA_947447845.1 Burkholderiales bacterium
CTGAATTTAAGACCGAGTGGTGGTACCTCACCGGCCATGCCAAAGTGGCCGGGCAAGACGCGGCATATGGCTTTCAGATCACCTTTTTTCGCAGCCGGGTGGAGGGCACGCAGGCGATGCAATCCCGGCTGGCGGCAAAGCAGTTGCTGTTTGCCCATGCGGCCATTACCGATGTACAGGCCAAACACCTGCATCACGACCAACGCATCGCGCGATGGTCCGGTGCGGCACCGGGGCAGAACGGCACCGATACCGCCTCCGCCAGCACGCAGGACACCGGCGTGGTGTTGCGCGATTGGTCCTTGCTACGAGAGGGTGCGAACTTGGCAGCGCAGGTGCACGCCGAGGGCTTTGCCATGGATCTGCGCTTTGCCAGCACGCAGCCGGTACTGTTGCAAGGGGACGCAGGCTTGTCCCGCAAGGGGCCCGATCCGCAGCAAACCAGCTTCTATTACAGCCTGCCGCAACTCCAGGTCAATGGGACGTTGACGCTTCAAGGCAAAACTTTAAAGTTAGAGTCTGGCAGCACCGCTTGGATGGACCATGAATGGAGCGAAGAAGTCTTGCCCGCTAACGCCGAGGGGTGGGACTGGATCGGCATCAACCTGTTCGACGGCAGTGCGCTAACCGCTTTTCGCGTTCGCAACAAGGACGACTCTGCATTGTGGGACGGTGGATCGTTTCGCTCGGGGTCGACTTTGTATATCTTCAAACCCGGCGAGGTGATCTTCAAACCCGTGCGCAACTGGCACAGCCCGACCAGCCGCGCCACCTATCCGGTGGAATGGATGGTGCGCACACCGGCAGACTTTTATACGGTCAAAGCAGTGCTCGACAACCAAGAGCTTGACAGCAGCAACTCTACCGGTGCCATTTACTGGGAAGGTTTGTGCGAGGTCTTTGACAGCAACAACCGTTTGGTCGGCCGTGGTTATCTGGAGATGACCGGCTATGCGGCTCCGCTTCGAATCTAGTGCCACCGTGGCGTGCTTGCAAACCCACACATCAACCCCATCTAAGCGGCCATGACTAAAGAACGCGCGAAAGCCAGCAACGCAAAATCCCTCTCCGGCCTGGTGCCCTTTTTGCGCCCTTATCGTGCGCGCATAGGCCTGGCCTTGTGTTTTCTGGTGCTGGCAGCGACAGCCACGCTGGCCTTTCCGCTAGCGCTGCGTAGCCTGATTGACGGCGGGCTGATGCAGGCCAACAAGGGCGACCAACTGATGGCGCTACGTGAGCACTTTGTCCTGCTGTTTGCCGTAGCCACGGCACTGGGTCTGTTTTCTGCCGCACGCTTTTACATGGTGAGTTGGCTGGGCGAACGTGTCACGGCCGACCTTCGCAACGCGGTATACCGCCATGTGCTGCACCAAAGCCCCGAGTTCTTTGAAACGACGCAGACCGGTGAAGTCTTGTCCCGCCTGTCGGCTGACACCACGCTGGTGCAAACCGTGGTGGGCTCGTCGCTCAGCATGGGGCTGCGCAACCTGGTGATGGGCCTGGGCGCCTTAGGCATTCTGGTCTGGACCAATCCGGTGGTGATGCTGCAAGTGCTGATCGTGCTGGTGCTGATCATCGTGCCCAGCATCTGGTTTGGCAGGCGTGTGCGCAAGCTCTCACGTGCCAGCCAGGACCGCGTGGCTGACTCTAGCGCCATTGCTGCTGAGGTGCTCAACGCCATTCCCGTGGTGCAAAGCTATACCTCTGAAGGGCGGGAAGCGCAGCGTTTCAACACGTCCACCGGCAACGCCTTTGACACCGCCATCCGCCGCACCAAGGCGCGCTCGGTGCTGGTGGCTTTCATCATCATTGCCACCTCTGCAGCCCTGTTGTGGGGCCTGTATCAAGGCACCCAGGCTGTTGTAGCAGGACGCATAAGCGCCGGGCATCTGGGTCAGACCGTGGTCTATGTGATCATTCTGGCCGGCGCTTTTGCGGTGTTGGGCGAGGTATACGGTGATTTGCTGCGCGCGGCCGGTGCCACCGAACGTCTGATGGAATTGCTGAGTACACAGTCGCCCGTGACATCGCCAGCGCAACCCGTGCTGGCAGCTATGCCGGTAGCCGGCAGCGCCATTGCCTTTGAGGGAATAGGCTTTAACTACCCGTCACGCCCTAATCAGGCGGCGCTGTCGGACTTCTCGCTACAGATCAAACCCGGGCAAACCGTGGCTATCGTGGGGCCCAGCGGAGCCGGCAAGAGCACGGTTTTTCAGTTGCTGCTGCGTTTTTACGATGCACAAAGCGGGAACATTGTTCTCGACGGTGTAGACACGCGCCAGATGTCGCTCCAGGCGCTGCGCCAGCGGGTTGGCATTGTGCCGCAGGACGCGGTGATCTTCTCGACATCTGCGATAGAAAATATCCGCTATGGCCGACCGGATGCCACGGATTCAGAGGTGCGGGCAGCCGCCACCGCAGCCTTCGCGGACACATTTATCAACGCCCTGCCACAGGGTTATGACACCTTCCTGGGTGAGCGCGGTGTGCGTTTGTCAGGCGGCCAACGTCAGCGCATCGCTATTGCCCGCGCCATGCTGAAGAACCCTCCGCTGCTGCTACTCGATGAAGCCACCAGTGCCTTGGATGCCGAGAGCGAACGCGTGGTGCAGGACGCCCTGGAATCCGCCATGCGCAACCGCACGACGCTGGTAATCGCCCACCGGCTGGCCACTGTCCAAAAGGCCGACCTTATCGTGGTGCTGGATCATGGGCGACTGGTGGAGCAAGGCACCCATGCCGAATTGGTGGCGCAAGGTGGCGTCTATGCTGGTTTGGCGGCATTGCAGTTCAATGCCTAGGCGGTAAAAACGTGCCCTTGAATTCCGTGGAGTGCACTCTTACACTTGCAACCAGAACGTAAACCCATTTTTGGAGTGCGCCATGGATCCCGTAAAAGCCCGAACATCCAATCCGGTCAAAGCACCAGAGGCGACCAAACGAACAGATCAACAATCAAGGCCTGAAACTAAACCCGATCCCGTAGTCGCCAAAAAGGCGCCTGATCAGGCACCTCGCCCCACCACCAACACGCGTGGCGAATCGCTGGGCAGACTTTTAAACGTCAGCGCTTAAGAATTGCTTGCAAATTAATCGGCTTTCTCCATGGTCGCCATTACCGCCACCAACGCCAGCACTCCGCTAAAGGCGGTGACGCCAAGCCGTAGTCGCCTGGAGCAGGCGCGTCGGCAGGCTGATTTGGCTGAGGCCAACGCCAGGCAATTGCGCGCGTTGGCGGACCAAGCCGAGCTGGATTTAGAGAAGAGCCAATCAAAAGTGAGCAGCCTGAGTACGCAAGTTGCGCAGGAATCGCGCGCATCGCAGACGACTCAGGCTGACAGCACATATTCCGCACAAGTCAAAGCGGGTGCATCCTCGGGAAACAAACAAATTCAGGACTTTTTGGTGCGCGTCTCTGCGGTGGCGCTCAACCAGTTCTCTTTTCCCGACAATCCCTTGAAGACTGGTGCCAACCGTGAACCGATACGCAATGCGCTGGGCCAGAATACAGGGCGTATTGTGAATTTGTCGGCTTAGCGAAGCCTGTAGCCCAAAATACAGGTCATAACTATTTTGCATAGTTAGCATCCAATCCGGCCTTAGACAGCCGCGAATCACAGGCATACAGTGCAGTCTTCTCGATCAACATCAAGAGACTATATGAAAGAAAGCACTTCGGCAGGCGGCCAATCTGGTTCTATTTCAAATCCGTATGGACATGCCCTGCCCTCCTATTTGCAGGCCGACCAGCTTGGTCCCTGGGGCGTCTATCTGCAGCAGGTCGACCGTGTTATTCCCCACCTCGGACATTTGGCGCGATGGGCCGAAACCCTCAAACGACCCAAACGTGCACTCATTGTTGACGTGCCTATTGAGTTGGATAACGGCACGATTGCGCACTTTGAAGGCTACCGTGTGCAACACAACACTTCACGCGGACCCGGCAAAGGCGGCGTGCGCTTTCACCAGGATGTGACGCTGTCGGAAGTGATGGCGCTCTCGGCCTGGATGTCGGTAAAGAACGCCGCTGTAAACGTGCCGTATGGCGGCGCTAAAGGCGGCATACGCGTTGATCCCAAGACCCTATCGCGGGGTGAGCTGGAGCGCATGACCCGTCGCTACACCAGCGAAATTGGCATCATCATCGGCCCGACCAAGGATATTCCTGCACCGGACGTCAACACCAATGAGCAGATCATGGCCTGGATGATGGACACCTACTCCATGAACGAGGGCGCTACGGCCACAGGTGTGGTAACTGGAAAGCCGGTGGACTTGGGTGGTTCATTGGGTAGGCGCGAAGCCACGGGTCGCGGTGTCTACACCGTGGGTGTGGAGGCGGCCCACCACATTGGTCTGGATATCTCCCAAGCGCGTCTGGCGGTACAAGGATTTGGCAACGTAGGCGGCATTGCTGCCAAGTTGTTTGCCCAGGCTGGTTCGCGCGTTGTGGCAGTACAAGACCACGGTGGCACGATATTTCAGGACTCGGGCCTGGATGTACCAGCCTTGCTGGAACACGTCGCGCAACATGGAACGGTAGCGGGCTTTGATCGGGCCGAAAAGATTTCGAACGATGCCTTCTGGGATGTCGACTGTGACATTCTCATTCCTGCGGCCCTTGAGCAACAACTCAACGCTAACAACGCTGGACGCATCAAAGCACGTATGGTGATCGAAGGTGCCAATGGCCCGACCACACCTGAAGCGGACGACATCATGCAGGAGCGCAATATTTTGGTGTTGCCGGATGTGATCGCCAACGCCGGCGGTGTGACCGTGAGCTACTTTGAATGGGTGCAGGATTTTTCCAGTTTCTTCTGGACGGAAGACGAGATCAATGCCCGACTGGTGCGCATCATGAAGGAGGCCTTCGCCGGTGTCTGGTCCGTTGCCCAGGACAAGGGGGTCAGCCTGCGCACCGCCACCTTCATCGTGGCTTGTACCCGCATATTGCGGGCCCGCGAATTGCGCGGCCTCTACCCCTAAGCCGAATTTTGAGGAGCGGAAACCCGGCAGCAACTACTGCAGGGTTTCCTTGAGCGCCGGGGGCAGCATCATGGGCAGCACCTCAATGCCCTCATCCAGCAGAGCACGGGCTTCGTCTGGCGTGGTCTTGCCGCGGATGGCGCGCTCTTCGGTTTCACCATAGTGCATCTTGCGCGCCTCATCAGCAAAACCTTCCCCCACGTCTTCGGTGTTAGCCACAATGCGACGCGCGAGTTCCAGCCAAGCGGCGGAAATCGATTTATCTTGCGTAGAAGGTGCCGCAACTACGTCAAGCTCGGCACCTCTATCCTGTCGGCTAATCGACAGATTCAAGCGGGGTGCGCTGAGCTTCTTGTGCACGGCGGCATCGCCACACAAGGGGCACTGAACCAATGATCGTGCAAGCTGGGATACAAAGTCATCTTCAGAGCCAAACCAGCCCTCAAAAGTATGACCCAGCGCACACTGCAGATCCAAAACTTTCATGGCTCGACTTTCATCGACTTGCCAGGCTTTCGCAACTCTGCCATTCCAGGGACCAAGCGCCATTCAACGTGTTCTGTAGCCACAAAGCGCCCGCCAGGGTCTTGGCATCGGTCACCTTGCCTTGCATGCACCATTGCAGCAGTTCTTCGGGCGAGGCGGTAAACACGTCGAGAAACTCGCCCGCATCCAGATGCTGTGCGCCTGCCGTAAGACCGCGCGCAAACCAGACGTCGATGAACTCGGTGGAGTAGGAGATCACCGGATGCATAAGACC
>CANFNO010000221.1 GCA_947447845.1 Burkholderiales bacterium
AACTTTGGCACGCGCCTGTCCGGCGGCACCCTCCAATTCCAGCAGCTTCGGCTTGCCCACGGTGAGCGTGCCCGTCTTGTCAAACACCACGGTGTCTACTTTGTGCGCCAGTTCCAACGCCTCGGCATCCTTGATCAGAATGCCGTACTTCGCCGCCACTCCGGTACCCGCCATGATGGCTGCCGGTGTGGCCAGTCCCAAAGCACAAGGGCAGGCAATCACCAGCACAGCCACTGCATTGATCAGCGCCTGCTCAAACGAATGGCCGGTGAACCACCAGCCGAGCAATGTCAGTAGTGCAATGCCCAACACCGCCGGCACAAACACGGCACTGACCTGATCCACCAGACGCTGGATCGGCGCCTTGGCGGCCTGCGCGTCTTCTACCAGCCGAATGATGTGCGAAAGCATGGTGTCAGCACCAACGGCACGTACGCGCATCAGAACGCGGCCATCGCCGTTGATCGAGCCTGCGGTTAGCAGGCTGTCTACGTCCTTAGCGACTGGCATGGATTCGCCCGTCAGCACGGACTCATCAACCTGGGTCGTACCCTCCAGCAACACGCCATCCGCCGCAAAGCGCTCGCCCGGCTTGACGGCCAGCGTGTCGCCCACCAACACTTCGTCGGCCGGAACATCGACCTCCCCGTCCAGCCCCATCAGATGCGCCACTTCCGGCCGCAGCGCATGCAGCGCGCGGATGGCGGATGTGGTCTGGCGCTTGGCTCCGGCCTCCAACCATTTGCCCAGCAGCACCAGGGTGACAACCAGGGCTGAACCTTCAAAGTACAGATGCACCATGGCACCCGGCTCAGCCGTCAGCCAGAGCCAGACCGACAGAGCCCAACCCGCTGTCGTGCCAATGGCCACCAGCAAATCCATATTGCCGCTCAGGTTCAGCAGGGCATGCCAACCGGCTTTGTAAAAGCGCGCGCCCAGCACAAACTGCACCGGTGTGGCCAAAAGGAATTGCCACAGTGCAGGCAACATCCAATGCATGCCAAACAGATCACCCAGCATGGGCAGAACCAGAGGAGCCGACAGGGCCAGACCCCAGGCAATCGGTGCAAATCCGGCCCAAGGCGAGGCGTCCGGTGCGTCCGTCAAGGTGTTGGCAGCACGCGGCTCGTAACCGGCATCACGCACAGCACGGCGCAAACGCGCCTCCATGTTCAGCGCGGGTGCCGGGTCGGCAGCCGGTACCGCTTCAGCAGGGATAAGTTGCACCCGCGCCGACTCGGTCGCCAGATTGACGGCGACCGCGGAAACGCCCGGCACCTTCTTTAGCGCGCGCTCCACGCGCCCCACGCAGGACGCGCAGGTCATGCCGCCAATGCCAATATCCACAGTCAATTCATTGTTCATAGAACGTAGCCTAAAGCTTCCCACTGCCGCAAGGTCAAGTGCTTTCAACGGGCGCAACCGGGCGCAAAAAAAGTGCTTGACCTTGCCACGGTAGAAAGGTTCACACTATGCTCCATTCTTAACTCAGCACTTATGGAGAGACCATGAACCAGACCTTTACCGTGACCGGAATGACCTGCGGACATTGCGAGAAAGCCGTTACCCGTGCCATTCTGCAGGCAGACCCTCAGGCGCAAGTGCAGATCGACCGTGCCCAGAATCTGGTGCAAATTGCCTCCGAGCAGCCGCGCGAAACCCTCGCCCACGCCATTGCCGAAGAAGGCTACGCGGTAGCCGCCTGACCGCGCACGTTCCGTCCAAGAACCAGACAATCAGAGCCATGAACGCACCCACCGCCCCCGCATTGCGCCAGGTCGAGCGCCTGGTTACCGGTCAACCCACCAGCGACGGTGCCGGCGTCAAGCTCACCCGCGTGCTGACGCAGGATTTGCAAAAGCGCCTGGATCCGTTTTTGATGCTGGACAGCTTTGCCAGTGACAACCCGGATGACTACGGCGCGGGTTTTCCCAACCACCCGCACCGCGGCTTTGAGACCGTCACCTACATGATTGCCGGGCGCATGCGCCACAAAGACAGCGGCGGCCACGAGGGGTTGCTGCAAAACGGCGGCGTGCAGTGGATGACGGCAGGTTTTGGCTTGATCCATAGCGAAATGCCGGAGCAGGAAGCAGGCGTGATGGAAGGCTTTCAACTCTGGCTCAATCTGCCAGGCAAGGACAAGCTGTGCAAGCCGTGGTACCGCGACATTCAAAGCGAGAACATCCCCGAAGTCACCACGCCAGTGGGCGAGGGTGACGACCCGCGCGGTGGTGTGCTGGTGCGCGTCATCTCCGGCAGCAGCCACGGCGTCGAAGGTGCCATGCACCGACCTGCCGATGAATACCCGACCGATCCGCTGTACCTGGACCTCCAATTCCCTGCCAGTGGGGCCAGCATCACGCAGCCAGTGCCACAGGAACACAACGCTTTCATCTACGTCTACCGTTTCTATGACCTGCATTAATTGATATGTGTTGACTGATTCACTTTTTTTTGCTAAATTTGCTCCGTAAGTGTTACCTTGCTTTATCGGAATATGAAAATCCTCTTCCCTGATCCTCAAAGAACGACTGAGTTGCATCACCAAAACATGGCTCATACCCCCGTACTGATCAGGGAAGACGGCTCATACCTAAAGGAAGCAAACCAATATCTGCGCGACAGGTCCATAGGACATTGGATTCCTCGACCACACAAATCGTCACCACTAAATAATGAAAAATTTGTTGAGCAGTCCTCAATAAGCAAGAAAGCAATGGCCCAGCGGTTGATTCAATTTCTAAGCTGGTGCGAGCGGTCAGGCAAAGATTGGCGAGAGGTTAACTATGAAGATCTGCATAACAATTGGCTATCAGAATTGATGACAGGAACCTTGAGCAGTAATAGCAAACCATTGACAAATGCAACAGTCAATATATTTGTAAGTGAGGCTATGAACTTTCTCACTTGGGCGGCAGATCTAGACCTTCGGGCGCCCTTTAAAGTACCACCCATGGCACTAATTAGAAAGCGGTTAAAAACCTTCGAGAGGTTTTAAATGCTCCGCCCACGGCACCAAATCGAAATATGAAAGTCCTCTTTCCCAATCCTAAAAGAATGGCTGAATTGCGCTACCCAAAATTGGCGTATTGCCCCTTTCTGATCGGCGAGGATGGCTCCTATCCAAAGGAAGCAAACCAATATCTACGCGAACGGTCCCTCGGAGAATGGATTCCTAGGCTAGGTCAATCTGCGCCTTCAAATATTGGCAAAGCCATCGTACAGACTGCCAAAAGCCGAGAGGCTATGGCCCGTCGCTTGACTGAGTTTTTACGTTGGTGCAAACGGTCAGGCAAGAATTGGAGCGAGGTTAACTATGAGGATGACCTGCTGGACACTTGGCAAACAGGATTGCTGAATGGAACATTGAGCACAAGTGGCCGCCAATTGAAGAACGGAACAGTCAACGTGCTGGTCAGCGAGGCAAGCTACTTTCTCACTTGGGCGGCGGATCGAAAATACCGAGAGCCATTCAACATGAGGGTGAATACCGCCAGAGTATCCAGGTCAAGCGGCAATCACACTTACTCGGGAAAAGCGGTTGCGGTTGCAACGCGCATGGGCACACTCACGCCGATGCCAGATTTCACAATGTTGCCAACGGATGCTGAAATAGCGCGATGGCTGCATGAAGTGCATTGCCTTCGTGGTCCTGTGAAGCGACTCGCTTGTGAAACGATCTGCAGAACAGGCATTCGAATTCAGGAATGCAGCCAGATCCTGGCCAGCGATATTCCTGAAAAAATCAATGGTCAATGGCCAAGAGATAGAGTTTTAAGTGAGGGATTGAGGGTAAGAATTCATGTTGGCATTAAAGGGACGAAGGTTTCAACTGGGTCGCTGGAAAGCGTGAAGCCACGGGATATCTATATCCCTCTTGATTTGGCTGAGCGCATCTATCAGTATCTAAATGGGCTTCGCTCAACACTAATCCTTCGCGGAATTGACAGGATCGAGGATAAAAAGGAGCGACAACGACGCAGGCACGCACCAAAGCCCGCCCGTCTTTGGGTCGGTGAGAAGTATGGCCTCCCGTTCAGCTCGAACATGCTTTACAAGAGCTGGACTGGAGTTCCTTCATGTCCAGCAGGGTGGCACCCTCACGTAGGTCGCGAATTCTTTGCCATTGAAACGATAGTGAAGTATGCAAAAGACCTCATCGAAGCTCGCGGCGTTTTTCAAGTTACCGGGGTCAATCAATTGGGGTGGCTGGACTCACTGCTGAGCAATCAAATCAAGGTCATCCTGTCACCGCTGATGGGCCACGTTTCCGAAGAGACAACACAACTGTACTTGAGAAAAATGAAGCACCGGCTAATCGAGATCATGGGTCACCCCGCGATTGCATGGGCCCAAATTTGTACAGATGAAGACATTGAGGGGCAAGACGGTAGTGACGAATAACCGCGTAATCATTTGCAAACATAAGGACTTCGAGCATCTAAACATTGAAATTGATTTCGGTGATTTATGGGATGGCGCTCGTGACGAAAAAGAGGGGAATGCTGGGGTCTCTTGGGGTGGCGGATTTAAGGGCAGGCCAATGCTTGCCGACCAATTAATTAAGGATCATGTCCAAAACTCAGTTTAAGAATCGGTCATAAGCGAATATGTCTCGCCTGATGAAACGCCCGCGTCAATTGCAGCCGATTTTGGCCGTATTCGCTGATATTTCCACCGAATGGCAGCCCCTGGGCCACTTGCAGGCGCACTCATGCCTGCACCCTTTGCAAAAGCATCTTTCTGACCATCCAGATATTGGACAAGGCAAACAAGGTCATAAGTTGTGCGGTGTTCTTGACCAGCCCGCGGTAACGCACCTTGCTGTGACCGAACTGGCGTTTGATCACCCGGAATGGGTGTTCCACTTTGGCGCGCACACTGGCCTTGAGCTTCTCAGCCTGTTCACTCAGCGCCCCCCAGGGCGTGTGCCTTTGCTGCTTGCGTTTGCCAGGGCGCATAGCAATGTGCCAGTCCACGCCCGTGGCCTCATCTCGCTTGGGCGCACCTTGGTAACCCGCGTCAGCGAAGACAACTTGCTCTTGCCCATGCAGCAGTGCATGTCCCTGGGTCACATCGTTGACGTTGGCAGCGGTGCCGATGACGGTGTGCACCAGGCCGGAATCAGCGTCCACGCCGATGTGGCATTTCATGCCGAAGTGCCACTGATTTCCCTTCTTGGTCTGATGCATCTCGGGGTCCCGCTTGCCGGTCTTGTTCTTGGTGGAACTCGGTGCCGCAATCAGTGTGGCGTCTACCACGCTGCCAGTCTTGAGCAGCAGGCCGTGGGCGGCGAGTTTGGCGTTGATGACCTCCAGAATCTTGGGGCTCAGGTCGTGTTCTTCGAGCAGGTGTCGGAACCGCAGAATGCTGACCCTATCGGGGATGCGCTGGGTGCCACTGATGCCTACGAAGTCACGGTAGAAACTGGTCTCGAACAAGGCCTCTTCAGCCCCCAGATCCGACAGGCCAAACCATTGTTGCAGGCAGTGAATGCGCAACATCATTGCAAGCTCGAACGGTGGGCGTCCCGTCTTGGCCACCGGCGCGTGCGGTCCAATCAATGCCAGCAACTCAGCCCATGGCATGACCCGTTCCATTTCATCGAGCAGGATTTGTTTGCGCGTTCGCCGCGTATTCAGATCAAGGCCAAGGTCGGTTTGCTTCATGTCGTCATCGATCGCAATTTGCGTGCCTCAGTCACGTGATTGGCTGAATAGTTTTGAACACAATCC
>CANFNO010000222.1 GCA_947447845.1 Burkholderiales bacterium
CCAACGCCCACTCCCCCGGCAGCGGTGACGCAAACTCCGGCAACGGCGCTTGTACCAGGTGCGCCTGTTGCTGCCAGGCCCTTGCCTCGCAGCACTCCCCCGCCCGCTGCGAGCGCTCGGCCAGCAGCAGCTGCCGCGCCCGCCGCTGCATTGCGCGCCATGACATTGGCGGCACCGGCCAGTGCCAAGGTCGGAGAGAAGATTTTGGTATCTCTCTCATTCCCACCGGTAGCCGCTGCCACCATGCTGGAAACCAGCTTGAGCTATGACAGCAGCCGACTGAAACTCATCGCGGTCAATGAATCTGACAGCGCCCGCAACAATGCGGCTGGCGCGCGCTTTACCGGCGACGGCGACAGCCCTGGCTCAGTCCGGATTGAACTGTCCGCAGGCCGCGGCGAGACTTTACCGGCTACTGGTGGCGCTCTGGCACAACTGCAATTTGAAGTGCTGCCAGGCGAGGGGTCAACGCAACTGAGCCTGGGCACTGTGAATGTGCAAAATGCCGACAGCGGCAGCGTGACACTGCCCGAAACTGCGGCCTTTGAAATGGACGTCAAAGCAGCACCATGAGCCTCGTGCGCCTGTCTGTGCGCCCACGCGGGTTCACGCTGATAGAAATGCTGGTGACAGTGACCATCGTGGCACTCATGTCGACTATCGCATTTCCGATGCTGGAACTCGCCGAGCGTCGCAGTAACGAACGCGAACTGCGGGAGGCGCTGCGTCAGATTCGTAACGGCCTGGACAACTATAAACAGGCGGTGGACGAAGGCCGCGTTGTGGAAGAGAACAAGGGCTCGGGTTATCCACCGAGTCTGGATGCTTTGGTAAGCGGTGTGGTCGATGCCAAGAGCCCAAGCAAGGACAAGAAAATTTACTTTCTGCGCAAAATCCCCCGCGACCCGCTCAACCAATCGCTGGAAGCGGGAGCGCCCGTCTGGGGCCTGAGAAGTTATGCCAGTTCGGCGACCGCTCCCCAGCCCGGGGCGGACATATTTGATGTCTATTCGCTATCACAGGCCATTGGGCTCAATGGCATCCCCTACAAGGAGTGGTGATGCGGCGCAAACACCTAGGTTTCACCCTGATTGAGCTGATTGTGGTTATGACCATCATCAGTTTGTTGCTAACGTTGGCTGCCCCGCGTTACTTCCGCTCGATTGACAAGAGCAAGGAAACAGTGCTCAAGGCCAATCTGGTTGCCACGCGCGACGCGATAGACAAATTTCACGCCGACACCGGCAAGTACCCCCAACAGTTGGCAGAACTGGTTGATAAGCATTACCTGCGGACGCTGCCCTGGGATCCAATTGCCGAAAGTTCCGAAACTTGGGTCCTGGTGCCTGCAGCGGATGGGCAGGATGGCGGGGTCTACAACATCAACAGTGGTGCTGAAGGTGCAGGGTCGGACGGTGTCCCCTATGCGGAGTGGTGAGCACGCCAAACACGAGCATGGCTTTGTCTATATCGCCCTGCTCATTGGCTTGACGATCATCAGCATCGGTCTGGGTGCGACATCAGAAGTCTGGACCCAGTCCCGTCAGCGTGAGAAAGAAGAAGAACTGCTGTTTATAGGCAACCAGTTCCGGCTTGCAATTACCCGTTTTTATCAACAATCCCCTCCGGCAGCCCGTCGTTTTCCGCTGACACTGGAGGAATTGGTGGATGACAACCGCGCCCCGGACAAACCGGCTCACTATCTGCGAAGGCTATACACCGATCCCATGACGGGGGACACAAAATGGGGCGAAGTGCGCTTGGCCAGTGGCCAACTGGTAGGCGTATACAGCCAGTCCAACAGCACGCCCTTCAAGGTCCATGGCTTCGCGCTGCGCGACATGGACTTTGTTGACAAAGATCGCTATTCGGACTGGATCTTCCGCTCTGCGCTGCCAGCCGCCAACCCGCTTCTGGCAGCAGGTGCGGGATATACCGGACCTGGCGGAACACCCGGGAAGCCTGGTCCTGGCGGTGCACCTGGTGCTGCTCCCGGTTCTGCTCCCGGTTCTGCTCCTGGTGCTGCACCGGGTACCACTCCCGGATTCGGTCCAGGATTTGGTCCTGGTGGAGGTCCTGGCCGGACACTCTCGCCACAATTGAATCCCAATACCCCGACTCCACCAGGTTTCATTCTGCCGACACCACGGCCACGTCGATAGCGACGGCCATTGGTTGGTCACTGACTCAGGTCAGACGCTTGGTCTTGTTGTAGATGGACAGCACTTTGGGCACATATTTTTCGGTTTCAGAGAACCGCGGAATTTTGCGTCCAGCCTGCATCACAGCACCCTCGCCCGCGTTGTAGGCGGCGATGGTCAGTTCCAGATCATCGCCAAAGTAGTCCAACAACCAGCGCAGATATTTGCTGCCGGTAAGGATGTTCTGTCTTGGATCCCAGCTGTTGACGTTGCCAAACCGCTTGGCAGTGGCGGGCATCAATTGCATCAGGCCCTGGGCACCTTTGCGGGAGTAGGCGCGCGGGTTGTAATTCGACTCCACCAGAATCACCGCATGGATCAATGCCGGTGGAATTTGATAAGTCTCGCTGGCTTCCTGGATAAAGGGCAAAAAGCCAGCCGGGACCTTGCTCAAAAACGTGGGGTTTTCCGGTACAGGCGTGGGCAGCACAATGGCGATCTTTTCAGCCTCAATCAACAAGGTGTTGGCGATATCGTCTTCATTGCTGGAGAGCACGATCGAGCCCTCCGCGCTGATGCCTGAATAAACTTGCGCGCCCGCCTGCTGTGCGACCAGACCGCACAGGCAAACTGCAAGCAACCTGCGTCTCATAAACGTGCTTTTGAACGCCGCTCGGTGATGACCAGGGTACCGTCGTCTACTTTTCGGATAAAGCCCTGGGCTTCAAATTCCTTCAGTGCCTTGCTGACCATTTCGCGCGAGGCGCCCACTTCACGGGCGATCGCGGCGTGTGATACTTTTTTCTTGATGACGATCTGATTGGAATCACCATCCTCAGCCATGTCGAGCAAGTAGCGTGCGACGCGGCCAAACACACTCAAGAGTGCCAAAGATGCAATTTTCTGGTTCGCCTTGCGCAGACGCATGACCAGACCGCGCATGACAGAGACAGCCATTTGCGCGTTACTCAGGATGCAACTGTTGAAGCCCTCGCGGCTCAGGGCCAAGGCGTCGATCTGCGTGTCAGCCACCACGCTGGCCGAGTGGGGTTGGTTGTCCAGCAGGCTCATTTCACCAATGCAATCGCCCACTCCCAGCGTTGCGAGCACAAGCTCCTTGCCTGTGGGATTGGTCACGATCACACTCGCCTTGCCAGACAAGATCACAAATAGCATATTGGACTTGTCGCCGGCCTCAACCAGATGCTCTGAACGTTTGAAGCGCTTTTTCTCAAGCGCACCCATGAGCGATACGGCCTGGGTGTCTGAAAGGTGCTCAAATAGCGGCACCCTCCGCAATAGTTCTGGCGTTGATAGTGTTGCCACTTTTACAATACCTTCATATTTATATTGAAAATTCTTTCCCAGATGAATGGAAATCCACTCGATCCTACGGGTATTCTTATACCCGACCCCATTCACTAGCTTAACGCAAAAACTGCTTTAGTCATTGCCAAAGCTCAATACACGAAAACAATATGAATCACACCGAAAAACGGATATTGCCGCGCATCCTTTTGGGTGACGTTCCGAGGGGCTCCATTTCATTGGTTTTACAAGGGCGCCGCATAGTTATTGAAAGCCTGCGCGACATCTCCAACTCGGGCATTAGTTTCTCCTTAAACCAACAAGTTGCGGTATCCGAAAGAATCTCGATCGAATACTCCGACCCCCATGTCAAGCTCGAAGTATTTGGCAGGGTGGCCTGGTGCAGCAAGACGGATCTGCGCACCCCGTCAGAACCACTTCACCCCGGCAATTACCTCATGGGGGTGGAGTTGATGAGCCCGATGATGCTTTTTGCGGTGCTTCCCAAGCGTTAGCCGCCTCCGCGCTGCATATACAAATCGAAGCGCTTCATGAAGGCGTAGCGCGCCGCCTCGTCCACGCCTGCAAAGCGAAAACTTACGGTGAGGCGGGGCATCTGCACTAGCGCAATAACGCGCGGTTCGTTCGCCTGCCATTTCAGCCCCAACGCGCCATCGCCAATGCGCACACCCACCGTACGGTCCTGACGCTTCCAGTGGTGCTCGCCTATGGCATCGGGCAGCCAACGCAGCCAATCGGATTCGGTACAGCCCATATCGCGCTCAAAGCGCTCTTCGTAAACAGATTGCATTTCAGTTTCGTTCACATTACCCGCCTGCGATGGGTGGCCAGATCGCCAACACATCATCCGGCTGCAATGCCAACGTCGCACGGTCTAGAGGTGCGATATAGCGCCCATTAATCAGCACCAGATGCACCATCTTTTCAGGCAAGCCAAAAGGCTCTATGACCTGCAAAATAGTGGCACCTGGTTGCACCTCCAGGCTGACCTGGTTAGCGGTGCGGTGCTGCTGAGGAAGGTAGTCGGTCAGTGACGCGAATAGCTTGAAAGTTATCTTCATGAAAATCCTAATAGCCCCACGCTTTCCCACGTAATGCGGGACGCTGCCCCCGAGGGGCCGCAAGCCAGCTCGGGGCGACCCGTAGCTGGCTTCATGCTATCGCCTTCGCGCATCTTCGGCGCCAGACCATTCCTGTTGACCTTGCGCCGCGCCGAGGTAAGCCTCAACCAGCATGGTGGGATCTTTCATGAGCACTTCTTTCCAGGCGCCCAAGCGGACCTGGCCTTCGACCAGGCCACGCATCACGCCCACATGTTCGGTCCATCCCACAGAGTTGCAGCCCACCAACACATCACCCTTGAACTGCAGGCTCAGGTGTCGGCCATTGGCGGTGTCCGTCAGTTCCACATGCTCGCCACCAGGGGCGCCCTGCCAGTCGCCAAAACTGGTGGAAATAAGGCCCAGCGTGTCGAGCACGTTGATTTGCGTGACGCCCTTGAGGTTGGCCGAAGCCGCCTGGCCGCGCGCGTGGTTCACCATGTTGATACCGGCAATACGCGCCTGCTCGGCGGCGTTGGGCTGAATCGCGCTGACGATCATCTTGCCGCTGACCTTGTCCAGGGCCTCGGCGCAATCGCCTGCGGCAAAAATGCCAGGCACATTGGTTTGCAGATGCTCATCGGTCAGCACACCCAGCAGACAGGTCACGCCAGATTTCTCCAGATAGCCAATCGCGGGGCGCACACCGGCCGCACTGATCACCAGATCAGCCTCCACCGTTTTGCCGTTTGAGAGTTTCACATGCAACGGTTTGCCGGCCGTGATGGACTCGACCTTGGTGCCGGTAAACACCTGCACGCCCTTGGCCTCGCACCAGTCGCGAATCATGCCGCCAGCCGTGGGGCCCATCATGCGCGGCACCATGCGGTCACCCATTTCCACCACACTGAGTTGAACGCCGCGGGCGGCCAGTGATTCCATGATGATGCAGCCGATAAAGCCAGCGCCTAGTTGCAACACGCGAGCGCCCTTGGTGGCCAACGCGGCGATCTTGCGGGCATCTTCCAACGTCCAGCAGGTGTGCACGCCTTCAGATTCGATGCCCGGAATAGGCGGACGAATCGGGTGCGAGCCGGTGGCGATCAGCAAGGTGTCAAACGCCAGGCTTTGGCCGTTGTCCAACGACACGGCTTTGGCTGCCGCATTCACTGCCGTGAC
>CANFNO010000223.1 GCA_947447845.1 Burkholderiales bacterium
ACATGCCACCACACGCACCCAGTAAACGTACGATAAAAGAGAGCTTAAGGATCTAACCATGGCTAAAGAAGAACTGATTGAAATGATGTGCGTTGTCAACGAAGTGCTGCCAGACACGCGCTTTCGCGTGACCCTGGACAACGGTCACCAGTTGATCGCTTACTCCGCCGGCAAGATGCGCAAGAACCATATCCGGATTCTGGCGGGTGACCGCGTGTCCCTGGAGCTCTCGCCTTATGACTTGAGCAAAGGCCGCATCAACTTCCGCCACATCGAAGGCCGTGGGCCCATGACGCCCCGCCGCCCGCAGTAAATCTGCCAAACTAGCCGCTCTTAACAGGCGGCTTTTTTTTCGCCTGTAATTTTTCCGACCGGGCGCCACACAGAGTGGGTAGCCGTGCGGGCGAATATTTTTATAAAGGCTACACCATGTCATTGAACCCTGTGATCTCCCTGTTGGGCCGACGCCTGCGCCTGGCCGTGATCGGCGGTGGCCCCGGTTCTTTCATTGGCGCCATGCACCGGCAAGCTGCGCGCATAGACGACCGTTATGACCTAGTCGCGGCTTGCCTGTCTTCCAACGCAGAACGTTCAATTCAGGCCGGACGCGAGCTCGGCCTGGAATCAGGGCGCTGCTATGCCGATGGCGATGCCTTGATTGCTGGTGAGGCCGCGCGTGCCGATGGTGCCGACGTGGTGGCCATCATGACGCCCAATGACAGTCATTTTCAGTTTTCCATGGCTGCGCTGAATGCGGGAATGGATGTCATTTGCGACAAGCCCATGACCAATACTTTGGATGAGGCACAAACCCTGCTGCAAAAGGTCAAGGACAGTGGCTTGGTTTTCTGCCTGACGCACAACTACACCGGCTATCCCATGGTGCGCCAGGCGCGGGCCATGGTGGCAGCCGGTGAACTGGGCGACATCCGCCTGGTGCAGGTGGAATATGTTCAGGGCGGCCGTTCGCAACCGGGCGTATCCCGATCACCCTGGAAGGACGACGCGGCGCGTGGCGGCCCTTCGCTGGTGATGGGCGACATCGGCACCCACGCGCACAACTTGCTGCGCTTTGTCACCGGACTGGAAGTGGCCCAGGTGGCAGCCGAGGTCGGCACCGTGGTGCCCACGCGCGTAACGCATGACTATGCTGGCGCCATGCTGCGCATGGGAAATGGCGCGCGCGGCAGCTTCTGGGTTACGCAAGCGGCTACGGGTGTGGAAAATGCGCTGCGCATCCGAGTTAGTGGTTCATTGGGATCTCTGGAGTGGCAGCAGGAAGTGCCACAGTTGCTCAGCTTCAAGCCGCATGGCGCACCTGCGCAGACACGCACACCCAACGGCCCTGGAACCTTCCCGCTGTCGGCGCATTCGTCGCGCATCGTCGCCGGGCACCCGGAAGGTTTTCACGAGTGTTTTGCGAATATTTATTCCGATGCTGCACAAGCGATTGCGGCGCGCCGTGCAGGTAAGGCGGCCGAGCCGTTGGCTTTGCATTTCCCCAATGCCAACGACGGGCTTTTGGGTCTGCAGTTTGTCGACGCGGTGATCCGCTCCAACGCCAGCAATGGAGCGTGGACGGCGGTTTGACCACAACGCTAAGCGAGAAGTGTGGGGGCTCTTGAACCCGCCGCCAGTCCGCCCCAATACGGGTTTGCCCTTTTGGGGGGCAGCGCACTACACGCAGCGAAGCGTGGGGGCTCAAGAACCCGTCGCCGGGCCGCCCCAAGACGGGTTAGCCCCCTTGGGGGGCAGCGCACTACGCGTAGCGAGAAGCGTGGGGGCTTCTATTTCCCCCAACGCAGCACGAGTGGATCCAGCCGTTTGGCGGTTTCGATCAACCCGGCGCGCGTATCCGGGTGCATAGCGGGCAGCGGGTGGCGGGGCGCTTCGCAGGCAATCACGCCGCCTTCTTTCATCAGCGCCTTGGCGGCCAATAGCCCGCACTGGCGGTTCTCGTAGTTGATCAGCGGCAACCATTCCTGGTATGCCTGCACCGCTTCTTCGCGTCGGCCTGCCGCATAGGCGTCAATGATCTTGCGGATGCCGTCGGGGAAGCCTCCGCCGGTCATGGCGCCAGTTGCACCGGCATCCAAGTCCGGCATCAGCGTGATGGCTTCTTCGCCGTCCCAGGGACCCTCGATGGCGTCTCCACCCAGGCGAATCAGTTCACGCAATTTGGATGCCGCACCGGCGGTTTCAATCTTGAAATAGGACACCTGCTCAATTTCCTGGGCCATGCGCGCCAGAAATGCCGCGCTCAAAACTGTTCCGCTAGCTGGGGCGTCCTGAATCATGATTGGGATCTGAATAGCGTCCGACACGGCCTGATAGAAGCCTTGTATCTGCGGCTCAGGCACGCGAAAGGTGGCACCGTGATAAGGCGGCATCACCATCACCATGGCCGCACCCAGGTCCTGCGCTAAGCGGCTGCGCTCAGCACACACCAACGAGCTGAAATGCGTGGTGGTGACGATCACCGGCACGCGTCCCGCCACATGTTCCAGCATGGTTTTGGTCAGCAGTTCTCGCTCGGCGTCTGACAACACAAACTGCTCGGAGAAGTTAGCCAGGATGCACAGACCGTTGGAGCCTGCGTCAATCATGAAATCCACGCCGCGCTTCTGGCTTTCCAGATCGAGCGCGCCGCTCTCGGTGAACGTGGTGGGCACCACCGGGAACACGCCTCGGTAGCGTGGTGTTGTGCGTGTAGTCATGGAATGGTTGCTCACAGGTAGTGCTGAGGTGCTGGTTTGGCTAAGGGTGTTGTGTTGCTGAAGGTGTGTGAGGCCTTGCCCAATGACACCCGACGCGAATGCTTGGCGTGCCCGGTGCCAAGTCTAATTGCAGATTAGAAGTGCGGCTGGGAACGGACACACCTTCGCGTTCACATGCCGGTGTAGGCCGTCTTCACCACGGTGAAAAACTCTTGCGCGTAGCGGCCCTGTTCGCGGGGCCCGTAGCTGGAACCCTTGCGCCCGCCGAACGGCACGTGGTAGTCGACGCCCGCAGTGGGCAGGTTCACCATCACCATGCCGGCTTGCGAATGGCGTTTGAAGTGCGTGGCGTATTTCAGGCTGCTGGTGGCGATACCGGCCGACAGACCGAATGGCGTGTTGTTGGCCTCAGCCAGTGCCGCGTCGTAGTCCTTCACGCGGATGATGCTGGCCACCGGGCCGAACACTTCTTCGCGGTTGATGCGCATGGCGGCGGTGGTGTCGGTAATCAGGGCAGGCTGCATGTAGAAGCCTTCGGTGCTGCGCTGCAGGCGCTCGCCGCCAGCCACCAGCGTGCCGCCCTCGCTTTGGGCAATGGCGACATAACCCAGGTCCTGCTCTAGTTGCGCCATTGACGAAACCGGGCCGATGTCGATACCGGCCTCCAGTGCATCGCCAATCTTCAGCGTCGCCATGCGGGCTTTCATGCCCTCGACAAATTGCGGATAAATGCCCTCAGTCACGATCAGGCGGCTGGAAGCCGTGCAGCGTTGGCCAGTGGAGAAGAAGGCGCTTTGCACGCTCAGCTCCACGGCTTGTGCCAGGTTGGCGTCGTCCAGAATTACTTGCGGATTTTTGCCACCCATTTCCAGCTGAAACTTCTTCAGGCTGCTGGCGCACTGCAGAGCAATGCGGTTGCCGACGGTCTGTGAACCGGTGAAGCTGATCGCGTCAATGCCGGGGTGGGTCACCAGCGGGTCGCCAATGACGCTGCCGCGGCCCATCACCAGGTTGAAGACTCCGGCGGGAATGCCGCTGCGGCTGATGATTTCGGCCAGCGCCCAGGCGCAGCCCGGCACCAGATCGGCCGGTTTGAAGACCACGCAATTGCCATAGGCCAGCGCCGGTGCAATTTTCCAGGCGGGAATGGCGATGGGAAAGTTCCAGGGGGTGATGATGCCGATGACGCCGAGCGGCTCGCGGGTGATTTCCACACCGATGCCGGGGCGCACCGAAGGCAGGGTCTCACCCGCCAGACGCAAACACTCACCGGCAAAGAACTTGAAGATGTTGCCGGCACGCGCCGCTTCGCCAATGCCTTCGGGTTTGGTCTTGCCCTCTTCGCGGGCAAGCAGCGTGCCCAACTCTTCGCGTCGCGCCAGTATTTCGGTACCGATCTTGTCCAGCGCATCGGCGCGTGCCTGAATGCCAGAGATGGACCAAGCGGTAAACGCCGCACGCGCTGCCTGCACGGCGCTGTCCAACTGGGCTGCGCTGGCCTGCGTGTAATGGCCTTGTACATCCGCCGTGTTGGACGGGTTGACGTTGGGTGTGTAGGCCGCGCCTGCCACCCATTCGCCATTGATCAGGTTGTTGTGTTCTTGTGCCATTCAGTGCTTTGTAAAAATCAATGGGAGTCGCGCGGAATACCAGCGCCACTGCCGCCTACCAAAAAGTCGAGGTCGGCGCCCAGGTGCGCCTGCTGCACGGTTTCCACATACAGCTTCTGGTAACCACGCTTGGGCGCATCAGGAGCCACCCACAGTTTGCGGCGCTCGGCCAGCACTTCGTCACTCACTTCCAGATGCAGGCGTCGACCTGCAACATCCAGCTCAATCATGTCGCCGTTCTGCACCAGGGCCAGCGTGCCACCGGCGGCCGCTTCGGGCGAGGTGTGCAGCACGACTGTGCCGTAGGCGGTGCCGCTCATGCGGCCATCGCTGATGCGCACCATGTCGGTAATGCCTTTTTTCAGCACCTTGGGCGGCAGCGGCATATTGCCCACCTCGGCCATGCCGGGATAGCCGCGTGGGCCGCAGTTTTTCAGCACCATGACGCAGTTCTCGTCCACGTCCAGGTCGTCGCTGTCGATGCGCGCATGCAAGTCTTCGATGTTCTCAAACACCACGGCGCGGCCGCGGTGCTGCAGCAAATGGGCTGAGGCGGCGGAGGGTTTGATCACCGCGCCATCGGGTGCCAGATTACCGCGCAGCACGGCAATGCCGGCGTCCTTCATGAAGGGCTCGTCAGGGGTCTTGATGACCTCGCGGTTGTAGCAAGGCGCCTGGGCGATGTTTTCGCCAATGGTCTTGCCGTTGGCCGTCAGCGCGCCCGTGTGCAACAGGCTTTGAATCTCGCGCATCACGGCGGGCAGGCCACCGGCGTAGTAAAAATCTTCCATCAGGAACTTGCCCGAGGGCTGCAGGTTCAAGAGGCAAGGCACTTGCGCGCCCAGCTTGTCCCAGTCTTCCAGGTTGAGTTTGATGCCCATGCGCCCTGCTATCGCGATCAGGTGGATCACCGCGTTGGTGGAGCCGCCAATGGCCGCGTTGGTGCGGATGGCGTTCTCAAAGGCTTCGCGGGTCAGGATCTGGGACATCTTGATGTCCTGCTCGACCATCTCCACAATGCGGCGACCGCTCATTTGTGCCAGGCGGTTGCGGCGGGTGTCGGCAGCAGGGATGGCGGCATTTTCGGGTAGCGACATGCCCAACGCTTCAACCATGCTGGCCATGGTGCTGGCCGTGCCCATGGTCATGCAATTGCCCTTGGAACGGTGCATGTCGGACTCGGCGGCGGTGAAGTCGGCCATGGTCATCTCGCCTGCGCGGACCATTTCAGACATCTGCCAGACACCGGTGCCCGACCCAATGTCCTTGCCGCGGAACTTGCCGTTGAGCATGGGCCCACCGGAAATGCCGATGGTCGGCAGATCACAACTGGCCGCACC
>CANFNO010000224.1 GCA_947447845.1 Burkholderiales bacterium
CGCTCCATGATGCCGGCCATGCCTAGATGACCGATTCGGGCCGGGCTCCCCTTTGCAATTCCGCAGCCGTTGTCCTGCACAGTCAGTTCAAGTTCGTTGGCGCTTCCGCGCAGCGATACGACCAACCGGGTGGCGCGGGAATGGCGAATGGCGTTTTCCAGGGCCTCACGCGCGATCATGAAGATGGCGTATTCACAAGAAGATTCCCAACGCTGGATGGCTACTTCAGGTGCGACTTCGAACACCAGATGCATGGAGCTTTTGCGCAGGGCGCGCGCGCGCAGTTCGTTGTCCAATGCGGCAGCCAACCCATGTTCGTCCAGCATGGAGGGGTGTAGCTCTGCCAGTACCAGGCGCATCTGCTGTATGGCCTGATCGATGAGAAACTGCATCTGCGTATCCAGCCCTTGCAATTTCGGCGACAACTTTCCGGGCCTCAGGGCGCCCATGGCGTCATAAATGAGGCGTATAGCGGCAACTGTTTGACCCAACTGATCATGCAAAAGTCTTGCGGTGCGCTTGACCAGCTCTTTTTCCTGTGACATCAGTCGGTGAGTCAGACGCGAGAGTTGCGTGCGCGCATCCTGCCGCTCCACGTCGGCGGCGAGCAGTTCTGTCACGTCGCGCAGGGTCGTGATCAGCACATGGCCGGTGTTGGTCTTCACTTGAGAGATGGAGCCCTCCAGGTCAATTTCGCGACCATCCGCGCGCAGTCCCTTGATGATGCGCAAGCCCATCATGCGGGGGGCCGAACTGCTTGCGCAAAACGCCGCGCGGTGCCCCGCGTGCGCCAGACGAAAGCGTTCGGGGAGCAATAGATCGATGTTGCGATCGATTTGGGTTTCTGAGCGGTACCCAAATACCCTTTCTGCTCCGGGATTGAAGGTCTGAATGCGGCCATTCTCATCGGTGCTGATGATGGCTTCGTTGGATGAATTCACGATCGCGTTAAGGCGCTCGTGTTCCTGTCGCAAGCGCTCGGCGTCCTGATAGCGTTGAGTGACGTTGCGCACCAGCACGACGGTTGCGCGCTTGTCGTTGAGGTCAATATCTTCGGTGTCAATTTCGACTTGAATGACGTTTCCCTCGCGGTCCCGATGGCGCCACATGCGCAAGGGATAACGCTCTTTGGCAGGCCGCCTCATGTGTTCTTCCATGATGGGCCAGTCCTGCGGATGGTGAATGTCAGATAGATGCAACTCCACAAGCTGCGCGACGGTGTGGCCGTAGCATCCGGCTGCCGCCAGGTTGGCCAACAAGACGCGACCCGTCTCTTTGTCGTAAACCAGCATGGGTAGCGGATTGCGCTCAAAGAGCAATCGATAGGTCAGATGAAATGGCGATTCGCCAGGGAAGGTGGTAGGTGTCATAGGGGGGCGAACCCTACCACCCAGCCCCTGCGAAGCGACTTGCCAAATGTCCCATTGCGGGCAATTGCATGGCGCAATTCACGTCAATTCACTTCAGAACCTGGCGCGATCTATTGCATTTCGGCGGCAGGTGCGTTCGGTAGCGCGCGCGCACGCAATATGGTGGCCAAAATGCCGCTGCTCACGATGACGGCAATGCCAATCCAGCCCATGGGGGCAATACGGTCACCAAACAGGGTAAGGCTGAAGATAGAGGCAAACACAATGCCCGAGTACTGCATGCTGGCCACGACCAGGGTGGCCCCGTGGCTGTAAGCGCGCGTCATGCACCATTGGCCCAACGAAGCCAGCACGCCGATGGGCACCACCCAAGCCGCATCCTGCCAGCGCACGTTGGCCCATGGTGTCATGTCAGTGAACAGCATGCCGACAGCCCCAACGACAGCCGTGCCGACCGAAAAGTAAAACACGGTGCGCTCTTCAGGCTCACCGGCACGCCCCAGGGCCGTCACCTGCATATAGGCCAGTGCGGCCCCTATGCCCGACAGCAACCCCACCACTCCGGCGAACAACTGGTCGTGGTCGATGGTGGGGCGCAGCGTCAGCACCACGCCGACAAAGCCCATTAGCACCGTGAACAGCAGCGGACCTTGCTTTTCTGCCTGGCCATAAAGCAGGGCTCCGCCAACGATAAAAGCCGCCACCCAGACGCCGCTCATGTAATTCAGCGTCATGGCGGTGGCCAGCGGCAAGTGTGCAATCGCGTAAAACCAGGAACCCAGGGAAACCACCCCAATGGCGCTGCGTGTCACATGCATCATGGGAACCGGGGTGCGCAGGCTGGCACCCCGTGCCCGCACCACCACGGCCATGAAAATGACGCTGACCACGCCTCGGTAAAACACCAACTCAAAGGTGCTGAAGCTGTGTGACGCGAACTTGATTCCAACCGCCATGCTGGCGAAGAAGAACGACGCCACCACCATCCATAGCGCTTGCACTATGCGGCGCCTTCCATTCGCTGGCGGTACCACTCGTGAAAGTGCTGCATCCCGTCCTCCATGGGGCTCTGGTAAGGGCCGACTTCGTTGTCGCCGCGCGCCAAAAGTGCGGCGCGTCCAGCGTCCATGCGCTCGCCGATCTCGTCGTCCTCGATGCAGGTTTCCATATAAGCCGCTTGTTGGGCCTCGACGAATTCGCGCTCGAAAGCCGCGATCTCCTCCGGGTAAAAGAACTCAACCATGTTCATGGTTTTGTTCACGCCCATAGGGTGCAGGGTGGAGACTGTCAGCACATGCGGATACCACTCGATCATGATGTGCGGGTAATAGGTCAGCCAGATGGCTCCGTGCTGTGGGGGCACATGGTTGCGGTATTGCAGCAATGCCTTGTGCCAGCGCTCGTACACCGGGCTGCCTGCTCTGCCCAACCGGTTGGCTACACCCACAGTCTGCACCGAATGGTGCTTGCCAAATTCCCAGCGCAAATCGTCGCAGGTGACGAAATGGCCCAGGCCCGGATGGAACGGGCCTACGTGGTAGTCCTCCAGATAGACCTCGATAAAAGTCTTCCAGTTGTAGTTGCATTCGTGCAGTTCCACATGGTCCAGCACGTAGCCGTCAAAGTTCAGATCGGCGCGTGGCCCCAGGTTGGCCAGTTGAGCCGCGACATCAACACCATTGTGTTCAAACAGCAGACCGTTCCATTCCTGCAGCTTGTAGTTGTTCAGGTTCAGGCAGGGGTCATGGCTGAAATGCGGTGCGCCCAGCAATGTGCCGGCAGGGGCGCTGCCGTTTTGGGTGCCGCTATAGGTCCAACGGTGCAATGGGCAGACGATATTGCCTGCAGCGCTGCCCTTGTTGGTTTCATTGAGCGAGCCACGGCCTTTAAGCATGATGGCCTGTCGGTGTCGGCACACGTTGGATACCAACTCAATGCCTGCGGCATTGCGCAGAAGAGCACGGCCCTCGCCTTCCTGGGGCAGGGCGTAATAGTCGCCAGGGTTAGGCACGCTCAACGCGTGGCCGACATAGCGGGGGCCGTTCTTGAAGATGTGCTGCATCTCCTGCGCATAAAGCACAGGATCAAAATAGCTTGAAACGGGGAGCTGGCTGTGCGCCTGCTGCAGCGAGAGACTGAGATCAGACATGGGTGACCTGACTCGCAGTCTGCGGTGGCACTACGCCTCTTTGTGGATTAAAACGCTGGGGAAAGAATGTTTTGCACAGTATTTGCACAACTCGGTCCTTAAAAAGGTCAATAAACCCCCCGCTTAAAGGGGCTTGAAGGGCAGTTACCTCGAGAGCTGCCGGGGCATGCATTGTAAGCCGTGAATATTTTCAGACGTGGAACCTTTCCCCTTCGAGGTTCTGTTTGATTCTGAGCGCCTAAAATCAGGTCGTGCGGTTATGCCGCGAATCAAACACCTAAAGATCCATGCCCAAGGCCAGCGCCCACCCCAAGTCAGTGTCCAGTCCATCCAGCGATACAGGGGACGTCACGTCTCCCGCAAGCTATGAAGACGCAATGCAAGAACTCGAAACCCTCGTGCGCCGCCTGGAGTCCGGCGAAATGCCGCTAGACCAATTGTTGACCGGTTACCAGCGCGGTGCGTTTTTGTTGCAGTTCTGCCGCGACAAACTGCAGTCTGTCGAAGATCAGATCAAGGTGCTCGACGAGGGCTCTCTTAAGGTCTGGAAGGCTTGATGATGGTCTTAACCGGGACTGGCGAAATGGGCTCTGAGGTGTTTCAACTTGAACTTTGGTCGGGCATACGCCTTCTGCAGGTGGAGCGTGCACTGGAGCAATGGGTCACTGCCGAAGCGCCCAGCGGCTCAGGGCACGCGGCGCCCGCCGCTCTGGTGGAAGCCATGCGGTATTCGGTGCTCGATGGCGGCAAGCGGTTGCGGCCCTTGCTGGTTCTGGCGGCGCATGAAGCCGTAGGCAGCGAAGTCGGCTCAGTCGCCGCTTTGCGTGCAGCCTGTGCCGTCGAGTTGATCCACGCTTATTCCCTCGTGCACGACGACATGCCCTGCATGGATAACGATGTGCTGCGCCGGGGCAAGCCCACGGTCCACGTGCGTTTTGGTGAAGCCAGTGCCTTGTTGGCAGGTGACGCCTTGCAGGCCCTGGCCTTTGAATTGTTGACGCCAGAGGATGCGAGCGTGGACTGCGCCACCCAGGCCCGTTTGTGCAGCTTGTTGGCGCGAGCCGCAGGCAGTGCGGGTATGGCCGGCGGGCAGGCCATCGATCTAGCCAGTGTCGGGCACAAATTAGCGCAAGACGAGTTGCGCGAAATGCACCAACTCAAGACGGGTGCTTTGTTGCAAGGAAGTGTGCTGATGGGTGCGTATTGCGGCCAGCCGGATGCGCTGGCCCTGGCTGGACTGCGGGATTACGGGGCTGCTATCGGGTTGGCATTTCAGGTGGTCGATGACATTCTCGACGTGACTGCGGACACCAGTACCCTGGGCAAGACGGCCGGCAAGGATGCTGACAACGACAAGCCCACTTATGTCTCGCTGATGGGACTGGAGCAGAGCCAAGCCTATGCACAAGAGCTTTTGACCCAGGCGAAGCAGGCGCTGCGTCACAGTGGTCTGGAAAACACTCTGGCGCTAGCGGCACTTGCTGATATGGTGGTCAATCGCGCGAGCTAACGCACTGCAAAATACACTTACAAAAATGCCGAATCAATCCTACCCATTGCTGGAAACCGTTAGCGGCCCGGCCGATCTCCGCAAGTTGCAGCGCCCGCAGTTGCACGCCCTGGCCGACGAATTGCGGCAATTTTTGCTCAATAGTGTGGCCACTACCGGTGGCCATCTGAGTTCTAACTTGGGCACGGTGGAACTCACCATTGCGCTGCACTATGTGTTCAATACGCCGAATGACCGTCTGGTATGGGACGTGGGCCACCAAACCTATCCGCACAAAATTTTAACGGGCCGACGCGCGCGTATGCCGAGCCTGCGCCAGTTGGGTGGTTTGAGCGGTTTTCCGCAACGCGCCGAGAGCGAGTTCGACACTTTCGGCACGGCACACTCGAGCACCTCGATTTCGGCCGCCTTGGGGATGGCCCTGGCCTCCAAGATCAAGGGCGAGGAGCGACGCGCCATTGCCATCATTGGTGACGGTGCAATGACTGCCGGTATGGCGTTTGAGGCGCTGAATAATGGGGGTGTGGCCGACTGTGACCTGTTGGTGATTCTGAACGACAACGAC
>CANFNO010000225.1 GCA_947447845.1 Burkholderiales bacterium
GTTCACGGGCACGGCGTAGTAGTGGCCGTTCACCTTCACCTGGCCCTTGATCTTCTCGGGCAGGATCTTGTCCCAGTTGCCCTTGGCAGCTACGTCATCCAGGTTGTTCAGCAGACCTTCCTTGATGATTTCTTCGTATTGCTTGCCGTAGTTGAACTGGGCAGCCATGGGGGGATCGCCACCGATGGTGCGGTTAATGATCACGGTACGGGCTGCTGAGCCGCCACCACCTGCAACGGGGGTGTCTACCCAGGTGCCGCCTGCCTTGGTGTACGCAGATGCGAACTCCTTGATAGCGGCAGCTTCACCACCGGAAGTCCACCAATGGATGACTTCGGCTTTCTGTGCATGGGCAACGCCCATGAAACCCATGGCGGCAACGCACGCTGCCAAGGCATGTCTTTTCCAGATACTCATTTATATCTCCTCAAAGTTGGGCAACATGCCCGTTTTTAAAAGTCGGTCGGATGGAGGTTATGAACCATTTGACCGGATCAAGACCCTCGGCGGAGGGCCAGGAACGCTTTGAAAGCCCGGGCGCTTTGCTTGGGCGTCCGGACTTGTGTTGAGTAGTCGACATGCACGATGCCAAATCGACGTTCGTAGCCAAACGCCCATTCGAAGTTGTCCATGAGGGACCAGGCAAAGTAGCCACGCACATCCACGCCGGCATCGATGGCGCGGCTGACTGCAGCAAAGTGGGACTTCATGAAGCGCATACGCTGCGAATCGACCACCTCGCCGTCCACGACAGCATCGTCAGAGGCCATGCCGTTTTCAGTGATGTAGATGGGAGGCAGGCGGTCAAATTGCGCTTTGAATCGGCACAGCAGATCTTTCAAACCTTGGGGGTAGACTTCCCAGCCCATTTGTGTGCGCTCCACCCCTTCCAATGGAACGTCTACAAAACCGGTGCCCCCGTCACTGTGCAGATTGCAGCGGAAGTAATAGTTGATGCCCAGGAAGTCCAGCGGTCGGCTGATGATTTCCATATCGCCAGGTAGCACAAGCGGTTGTGTGCCGGGCCACAGTGCATAAACTTCTTCTGGATAGCTGCCCTGTAGCAAGGGTTGCAAGATCCAGTCGTTGTGCTGAACCTCGTAGCGGCGGGCCGCCGTAATGTCGGCTTCCTTTGTGCTGTCGGTGGTGCCGCGGCCCACGTTGCAGACAATGCCACGTTTGGCACCGGGATCGTTGGCTTGCAGAATAGGTAGTGCCAGGCCATGGGCCAGCAACAAATGGTGCAAGGCTTGCGATGCATAGCGGTTGTCCGCCAAACCTGGAGCGTGGTGGCCGTTTCCATAGCCCAGGTACGCGGAACACCAGGGCTCGTTAAGCGTGGCCCAGCCAGTCACCAACCCGTTGAGCTCACGGCTTACCAGGTCAGCATATTCAGCAAAGCGGTAAGCGGTATCGCGGTTCAGCCACCCGCCCCGGTCTTCCAGGTATTGCGGCAGATCCCAGTGGTACAGAGTGACGAAGCATTGAATCTTTTTGTCGGCCAAGCGGGTGAGCAACTTCTTGTAGAAGTCCAGGCCCTTGCGGTTGGGCTTACCGTCCTGGTGCATGACACGGGGCCAAGCGATTGACAACCGGTACGCGTCCACGCCCATCGATTCAATCAGGTCGACATCTTCACTCCAACGGTGATAGTGGTCGCAGGCGCCGTCTCCGGTATCACCATGCAGTACCTTGCCGGGAGTCGCTGAGAAGGTGTCCCAAATGCAGGGTAAGCGGCCGTCTTCTGCAACTGCTCCCTCAATTTGGTATGAGGCTGTGGCCACGCCCCAGACAAACTCGGGGCGGGACATAAGGGACGCCGAAGGCGGCGCAACCTGTGCTGCGAGCGCTTGGTCGGTAGTCATGCTGCTAGTCTCGGTATTCCGCAAAGGTCGTGCTCCAGTTAATAAGAGGAATCGTTGTTGGCTGCGCGCTTCTTCCTGTAAACAGAAGGCCTTTGAACCGGTTCCGCTGCATCGCCAAATTTAATCACCTTCTTTTGCTGCGACTCATTCGAACTTACCCTTGGTAACGCCATGTAACGCAGCTCGCAGGGTAAAACACGTTGCAAAGTTTCAGCGGCTTCACCTTGGATGCGGCGCAGAAGAAAGTCGCACAAAGTTTTTGCCACCGTGCGAATGTCCAGGAACAAAGTAGGCAAGGGTGGGAACAGGTAGTCACTGATAAAGGCGCCGTCACGGGACACCAATTCCACGTCCAGGCCAGGCGTGCGTCCCGCATCGCGCAGGCCAGCCATCACCCCCAGAGATGCGACTTCATTGGCACAAACAAAGCCCGTTGGCGCGTCGTTCATTCCGGCAAGTTGCAGCGCAAGGTTGCGTGCCACGCTGGAGTCTTGCCCACCCTCACATAGCAAAGCCGGGTCCACGGGAAGTCCCGCCTGTTTCAATGCACTCCGGTATCCACGTCTGCGCTGCAGCGCGTAGGTGTAGTTCAGCGGGGGGCTGATCAATGCGATGCGCCGGTGACCGCGCTGCAACAGGTACTGCGTGGCCAGAAATGCGGCCTGCTCGTTGTCAGCGTCTACGTAGGGGTGGTCGGACACCAATTCGGTGCGTCCGAACGTGACAAAGGGAATGTGGTGCTCCAAAAGGTAGCGCACCCGCGCGTCTTGTGGCTCCGTGGTGTCCAGAAATATGCCGTCTGCAAGCTTGCCTTCCACGATACGTCGGATCGCGGGCAAGGGGTCTTCGGTGGCAGTGTTCCAGGGAATGATTTGTAACTGGTAACGCGTACCCGCCAAGCAACTGGCAATGGTCTCGATCTGAGCGGCCACGATGAAGTCCGGCACATCCTGCATAGGCGCTACGGCTTTTTGGTAGTACAACAAAAACGTGTGCCCCGTGCGCAATTTCACTCCGCGCAGGTCAGGCTCATACCCTGCGGCTGTGGCGGCCTGACGCACTTTGGCAATCGTTTGGGCTCCCACATCGGGCGCTCCTTTGAGCGCTTTGGATACCGTTGACACCGACAAGCCCAGGCCCTGAGCCAGGCTCTTGAGGGTTGCGCGCTGTTGCAGTGTGACCATGCTGAAGTGGAATAGTTTTTTCGAAAACGTTATCGAAACCTGCTTGATCTCAAATTTGTTGAGGGAGCATTGCAGCCAGAATTTTCCCGATATTCAGAGATATTTTTATGGCCGCCAATGCTGGAATACCCTCATAACCAACGGATTCCCTTTCATCTATAACGATTTCGAAATTTGCCTATTTCGAAACCTTGATGGAGGAAAGCGCAACATGGCCGGTTCAGATCAAGCTTTGACGCAATCTATGGGGCCCTCGGCCACTTACACACTGGATCTGGGAGGCCAATGGCAGCTCAAAGATGCCGCGGGTGGCAACCAGTGCGAGATTTCCGTACCGGGTGACGTGCATTCGGCGCTGTTGGAATGCGGTGCTATTCCGGATCCCTATTTCGGTACCAATGAACATGTGGTGCAGTGGGTCGCCAACCGCGACTGGCAGTTACGCCGCACGTTTGATGTGCCTGCTGACGTTGCGGGTCATTGGATTTTGACGTTGGATCAGGTGGATTGTCTGGCCGATGTATGGATCAATGGAACGCAGGTCGGCGCATTGGAGAACCAGTTCCGGCGCCACCGGCTCGACGTCACCCAGTGGGTGCGCCCGGGCGTCAACGAGATTCAAATCGTATTGCGCAATGCAATTGCCGAGGCAAACAAGCGCTTTGATGAACACCGCTTTGCGCTGCCGTGGGATCACATGAACTGCCGTACTGCGCCCATCAATTTGTTGCGCAAGACCCAATGCGCCGCGGGGTGGGACTGGAACATCAGCCTGATGCCCTTGGGGCTGTATGGCGATGCATTGCTGCAATGCGTTCCAGTCGCTCTGTTGGACCACCTGGAAGTGCATCAAGTGCACCATGACCAAGGCGTGCAAGTGCGTGTTGAAGTGGAGCTTGTGGCAGCGCAGGCCGGGGCGACAAGGGTTGAAGTTCAGTTCAATGGCGAGGTCCGGACCGCGGTGTTGCAAGTCCCTGCCGGGAGAGGTGTCCACGTCGAAAGTTTTGAAGTCAGCGCGCCCCATCTGTGGTGGCCGGCAGGGCAAGGGGAGCAGTTTTTGTATTCACTGTTGGTCGAAGTCGACGGCGTGCAACATCGCCGACGGGTTGGCTTGCGGACCCTGGACCTGGTCACTGAAAAAGACGCAATTGGCACGACTATGAAGTTCCGCGTGAATGGTCGTGACGTCTTTGCCAAAGGAGCCAACTGGATTCCTGCCGATGCCTTGCCGGGACGCAATACAGAGGCGGTCGTGCGACCCTTGCTGGAGGCGGCACAACAAGCACACATGAACATGATTCGGGTATGGGGTGGAGGCATCTACGAAACCGAGTTTTTCTATGATCTGTGCGATGAATTGGGTCTCATGGTTTGGCAAGACTTCATGTTCTCTTGCATGCACTATTCCTCGACCCGCGACTTTCTTAAAGAAGTCAAGGCCGAGGCTACCTACCAGGTACAACGGTTGCAGCACCGCGCCTGCTTGGCCCTTTGGTGTGGCGATAACGAAATCATCGGCGCGCTTGGCTGGTATGACATTGCCAAAGCCAACCGGGACCGCTACCTGGTCAACTATGACCGGCTGAATCGCTTGCTGGGCGAAGTCGTGGAAGAGATGGACCCTTCCCGCCGCTTCTGGCCCTCGTCGCCGTCGCTGGGTGAACTCGATTTTGCGGATGGCTGGCATTGCGATACACGGGGTGACTTGCACTTTTGGGATGTATGGCATTCGGCGAAACCATTTGAACACTACCGCTCCATCCAGCCTCGGTTTTGTAGCGAGTTTGGTTTTCAATCCTTTCCATCGCCAGCCACTATTGCAACGTTCACCAACCCGCAGGACCGTAACGTATCGTCCCGCGTCATGGAGGTACATCAGCGCAACGAGGGAGGCAACGCCCGCATTGTTGAAACGCTTACACGTTACTTCCAGTTTCCACGGGACTTCGACCAGCTGACCTATGTGTCACAGATTCAGCAAGCCCTGGCGATGAAGACCGCGATTGATTCGTGGCGGTCATTAAAACCCCGGTGCATGGGCACGCTTTATTGGCAGCTCAATGACACATGGCCCGTGGCATCGTGGTCCAGCATCGAATATGGTGGGCGTTGGAAGGTGCTGCATTACCTGGCGCGGCATTTTTATGCACCGGTCAACGTGGTGGCTGTGCCCCGTGACGGGCAAGGGCTATATGCAGTCGTGGCCGTTAGCGATGAGCCTTTGACCCAAGACTTGCAGGTGCATGTGAATGCTGTTCACTTTCGCTCAGGCGTGCAGCGCACCCTCTGGTCTGGCGCATGCAGGCTCGATCACGAAGCAGCGCAAACATTGGTTGAGCTCGAAGACGCGCAGGTCGGCGCAGAGGAGTTTGTGCAATTGCAATGGCGCACGCAGGGTGACGCTTTGACCCATTGCCGCGATCACCTGGTGCGGCCTTACAAAGATGCGCCGCTAGGAACCGAGCCCGTCAAAGTGACGGTTCTGAATGGACACTCCATACGACTCGAAAGCCCCCAGGTCAGTTTCTTCGTCTGGCTGGAAAC
>CANFNO010000226.1 GCA_947447845.1 Burkholderiales bacterium
CAACTGAGGACACAGTGCGTGCTTGTCGGCCAACAGACGCAGAGCATCGGTAGCTTGCCGTTTGGAGCGGTAGCTGCCATACAACTGCCCCCATTGTTCGGGAACAATGTCGTCGAATTTGACCAACTTCAGCAGTGGATTGGCACCAGAGTCTTCATCTAAATGCCATGCACTTAAAGCCTTTTCGCGGCGCAACTGGCGGTTGTAAACCGGTTGCTTTTCTTTGACCAGTCGCGACTCAAGCAGCAGAGCTCCTAATTCTCCAGCCGTCTCGATCCATTCCACGCGCCTGATTTCGGTCAGGATTCGCATTTCTCGAGCGACTTTGGCAGCAGACTGAAAGTGCGACATCACCCGTGTGCGCATATTCACGCTTTTGCCAATGTAGAGGGGCAGGGCGCCTTCGCCATAAAACAGATAGACGCCGGGCGTGTCGGGTATGTCCGAAATGGCGGTTTCTAACTGAGGCGGTAGGCTGGCACTGCCCTGCAGAAGCTCCAGAGCCATGCGTTGCACCAAAGGTTGGCCCAGTTCCTGGGTGGCAACTTTCAGCCATTGCAGCACTACATCCACATCACCCATGGCGCGGTGACGGGCCATTGTGTGCAGCCCATGCCTTTGCAAAATGGCATCCAGACCGTGGCCCTTGTGCTGTGGGTAGAGTTTGCGGGACAGACGCACGGTGCAAAGTGTTTTGACCTTGAATGCGATGTCCAGCCGAGCCAACTCATTCTGCACAAAACCGTGGTCAAAGCGCACGTTGTGCGCCACAAAAACTGCCCCATCCAAAATCTCCAGCAGATCTTTTGCGACATCTTCAAAGCTTGGCGCTTGCGCCACCATGGTGTCGTTGATGCCGGTTAGCGCCTGGATAAAGGGTGGAATACGCACGCCTGGATTCACCAAACTGCTCCAGCGGGCGGTCTCGATCCCATTTTCCACCCGCACAGCCGCAATTTCGGTAATTCTGTCGTGTACGGCATTGCCACCGGTGGTTTCCAGATCCAGCACCACGTAGCAGGGCAACATGGCGCTCAAACGTCGATATGGTGCATGGTGAAAACGCCCTTGCTTCGGTCGGCAAAGAAGCACTCCAGCGTCTCGCGCGTGGTGCGAAAGGCAATTTCGTCCCAGGGAATTTCACTCTCCAGAAACAACCGGGCTTCAATCGTTTCGTGGCCTGGCGCAAACTGGTCGCTGGTCAATTGCGCGCGATAAAACAAATGCACTTGGCCCACGCGCGACACGTTGACCAATGTAAATAGCTCTTGCATTTCAAATTCGGCACCGGCCTCTTCCACGGTCTCACGGGCTGCGCCCTCGGTGGTGGTTTCGTGAAGTTCCATGAAACCCGCAGGCAAGGTCCACAAGCCCCAGCGTGGTTCGATATTGCGCTTGCATAGCAGCACCCTGTCACCCCAGTAGGGAACCGTGCCCACCACGGTTAGCGGGTTTTCGTAATGGATCGTGTCACAGGCAGGGCAAACGGCGCGCTCTTTCGTATCACCATCGTCAGGGACACGGTACACCACAGCGGCGCCGCATTGCCTGCAGTGTTTGATGGGGGGTCTTTGCATAATGAAATTGCCTGCTGCGTGTGGGCTTGCTTAGTCTGACTTTGTTAGCAGCACAAAATGCTCTACCACGGGTGGCGCGGCAAAAAAAGGCCCTACGATTGAGCGCCACTGGGTGAATGCCTCGGATTGACGAAAGTCCACGGTGTGGTTTTCCAGCGTGTCCCAAAAAATCTGCAGAACATAGCGCTCAGGGTTTTCAATTCCCTGGTTGACTTTGAAGCCTTGAAAGCCTTTGCTGTGTGAAATGACATCGCGCAATCCTCGTACGATGGCCTCGTCGAATGCAGCGTTTTGACCGGGATGTATACGAATGTCTGCCAATTCGAGAATCATGAAAGCTCCGAGAAATTGATATGAATCTGGCAGATTATGCTTTGGCCTATGCAAGCTGATAATTTCGACTGGATAGTTCCCAACTGGCCCGCTCCTGCGTCGGTGCGCGCGTGCTGTAGTACGCGCCTTGGAGGCACGTCCTTGGGGCGGTATGCCAGTTTGAACCTTGGCCTGCATGTGGGAGACGACCCTGTGCGCGTAGGCGCCAACCGGGCCTTGTTGCAAGCCCATACAGGTGTGCGCGCTGTGTTCATGGACCAAGTGCACGGGACGGACGTGCTGCAACTAGATCCGGCGGTGTATGACGGTGTGACTGCAGACGGCGCATTTACCACCAGGAATGATCTTGCCTGCACCGTGATGGTGGCTGATTGCTTGCCAGTCTTGGTGTGTGACATGCAAGGCCGACAAGTGGCTGCGGCACACGCAGGTTGGCGAGGTCTTCTAGGCGCGCAAGGAATAGGCGTTCTGGAAAAAGCAGTAGCCGCTTTTGATCCCATCTGTCAAAGCACCGATTTGGTAGATCGAAGCACTTTGTTGGCATGGCTCGGCCCTTGTATAGGTCCCAATGCTTTTGAAGTGGGCGATGAAGTGCGGGATGCTTTTGTGGCTGGCGCACCTTCTGCTGCAGCCTGTTTCAGGCCCGGTGCGGTTGGCAAATGGTGGGCCGACTTGCCCAAGTTGGCGTTGCAAAGATTGGCTGCGCTGGGAATAGCACGAACGTTCGGAAATGACGGAAGTGACAACTGGTGCACGGTGACCAATGCTTCAAGGTTCTTTTCGCATCGGCGCGATGGCATCAGCGGGCGGATGGCCGCTTGTATCTGGCGCGTCGCCTGAATTCTGGGGGGTGAGAGCAGTCTGCTGCGCTTCATAGGCCAAGCGCTCCTCTGTTTCACGGGCCCGCAACTGGCGTTTGCGCCCGGGCGTACCCATGATGTAGAGCACCAAGCCGACCGGCAATAGCCCATATATCAAAAACGTCATGATCGCACCCAGCACCGTACCGTTGCTGTTGGTGGCCTCTGCCACGCTCATCATCAGCGCCACGTAAATCCAGGCTATCGGAACAATGTACATAGGAGTTTCAAATATTTTTTTGTAAGGAAAAAGGGGCCTTCAAGCTGAGATACTAGCGGTCTAACTAAGAGCAAATTCAAAGGTGACTAAGTGACGCAAAATTCCCCTGATTTCTGGAACCAGGCGGCCAAAGAGTTTCAGCAGTCGATGACTGAAGGCTGGTCCAAGGCGATTGAATCGTTCAAGACTATGGATCTCAGCGCCGCCGGTGCAGGGCTTCCTAGCATGCCAGGTCTATCTTCCAACACCCCGGAAATTCATTTCTCGCCTGAGAAACTTAAAGAACTTCAGCAGGAGTATTCCAAAGAAGCGATGGGCTTGTTTGCCGAAGGCTTTAAAGCACCCAAGATCGTCGGCGATCGCCGCTTTGCTGATGCTTCCTGGAGCGAAAATCCAATGGCAGCCTACGCAGCGGCAGTCTACATGCTGAACTCGCGCACGCTGATGGGCTTGGCCGAAGCCGTTGACGCTGATGAAAAGACCCGTAACCGCATTCGCTTTGCCGTCGAACAGTGGGTGGCAGCAGCTGCGCCGAGTAACTTTTTGGCATTCAATGCCGAGGCACAGAAAAAGGCCATCGAAACCAAGGGCGAGAGTATTGCGAAAGGTGTGAAAAACCTGGTGCATGACATCAAGCAAGGCCATGTTTCCATGACCGACGAAAGCCTGTTTGAAGTGGGCAAGAACGTGGCCACCACCGAAGGCGCCGTGGTTTTTGAGAGCGAATTGTTCCAGCTGATTGAGTACAAGCCGCTGACAGCGAAGGTCTATGAAAAGCCTTTCCTGCTGGTGCCACCTTGCATCAACAAGTTCTACATCCTGGATCTACAGCCTGAAAACTCTGTGATCCGCTATGCCGTCGCTGAAGGTCACCGTACTTTTGTCGTGAGCTGGCGCAACCCGGATGCATCCCTGGGCCACAAAACTTGGGACAACTACATCGAGGACGCGGTCATCAAGGCCATCACTGTGACGCAAGAAATTACCGGGGCAGAGACCATCAACGCACTGGGCTTCTGCGTTGGCGGAACCATGCTCAGCACAGCACTGGCAGTGCTCGCTGCGCGCGGCGAAAAGCCGGTGTCAAGCGCCACACTGCTGACTACGCTGCTGGACTTTACCGACACGGGCATTCTGGACGTCTTTATTGACGAGTCGTTTGTTAAATACCGTGAAGCGGAATTGGGCAAGGGCGGCTTGATGAAGGGTGGTGACCTTGCCAGCACCTTCAGCTTTTTGCGCCCCAACGATCTGGTGTGGAACTACGTGGTGGGCAACTATCTCAAGGGCGAGACACCGCCGCCCTTTGACCTGCTGTATTGGAACTCTGACAGCACCAACCTGCCTGGTCCGTTTTACGCCTGGTACTTACGCAACACCTATCTGGAAAACAACCTGATCAAGCCAGGCAAGGTCACCGTGTGTGGCGAAAAGATCGACATGAACAAGGTCGACATCCCGTTTTACATTTACGGTTCCCGTGAAGACCATATCGTGCCAATTGGCGGTTCATACGCGTCAACTCAGGTGTTGCCTGGTAAGAAGCGGTTTGTGATGGGAGCTTCCGGCCACATTGCCGGTGTGATCAACCCTCCGGCAAAAAAGAAGCGAAGCCACTGGATTCGCGCAGACGGCAAGTTGCCTAAAACAGCGGACGCCTGGATCGAAGGCGCCCAAGAGCATGCAGGCAGCTGGTGGACCGACTGGTCGACCTGGCTCAAAGGACATGCTGGAAAACAGATTGCCGCACCTAAGACCTACGGCAAGGGCAAATACAAGGCTTTGATGCCCGCGCCAGGCAGTTACGTAAAGGCTAAGGCCTGATCTTGGTTTCACGCGATGGAAGCCCCGGGTCTGGGTCCGGGCATCGCGATTCGGTTTGTTAGTGTTAGTCAGTCCATATCAAAAAGGAGATAGAAATGAGTCAAAAAGTAGCGTACGTCACAGGCGGAATGGGTGGAATTGGGACCGCCATTTGCCAGCGTCTGCACAAAGAAGGTTTCAAAGTCATCGCCGGCTGCGGCCCGACGCGTGATCACGCCAAGTGGATTGCAGAACAGGCAGCGCTGGGCTACACCTTTTACGCTTCCGCCGGTAACGTCGGCGATTGGGATTCCACCGTAGAGGCCTTTGGCAAGACCAAGGCCGAGCACGGCACCATTGATATTCTGGTGAACAATGCCGGCATTACCCGTGACCGTATGTTTGTCAAGATGTCCCGTGAAGACTGGGACGCTGTGATCGAGACCAACCTCAACTCCATGTTCAACGTCACCAAACAGGTGGTGGGCGATATGGTGGAAAAAGGCTGGGGCCGCATCATCAACATCTCTTCAGTTAACGGCGCTAAGGGTCAGGCTGGTCAAACCAACTACTCCGCCGCCAAGGCAGGTATGCACGGTTTCACAATGGCTTTGGCTCAAGAGCTCGCCAACAAGGGCGTGACTGTAAATACAGTGAGCCCTGGCTACATCGGTACCGATATGGTTAAGGCCATCCGTGAAGATGTGCTGGCAAAGATTGTGGCAACGGTGCCGGTCAAGCGTCTGGGTGAACCTAGCGAAATTGCTTCCATCATCGCCTGGTTGGCG
>CANFNO010000227.1 GCA_947447845.1 Burkholderiales bacterium
CCCAGAACCATGTAGGGAATGTGCGCTTCAGCAAGAAAGGTCCGCATGATTTCGCGCGGGTGTGCGAACGCGCTCAGGCTAATGACTGCACGCAAATCGGGCCGCCGAGTGGCACATAGAAGTGCAGCGCCGGCACCTACCGAATGGCCCATGACCGCAAGTCGTTTGGGGTCTACCGAGGGTTGCCGACTCAACCAATCCAGACCGGCCTCAATATCCTCTGCAAAACGGAGTAGAGAGGTAAAGGCCGCGTCGTCACTTTGGCCGTGGCAACGGGCATCCAGAAGCAACACAGAAAAGCCTGCCGCGTGCAACGGCGCCAGTGCCGGTAGCATCAAACTGGCGTTGGCACCCCAGCCGTGCATCACGACAACAGCAGGGCCAAGCGAGCGGTCGGAGACCGGAACAAACCAAGCAAAGAGTGTCTTGTTGTCCGCTGTAGGCAGTCGTATTTCGTGGGCGTTCAATCCCAAATCTGCCGGTGTTTGTTGATGCGCTAATCGGGGCGCACGCAGTCCATGCAAAATCAATGCGTGAGCCGCACCTCGCAGCACCAAGATGCTGGTCACAATGATGATGCCGACAAGTAGCATCAGTAGGTAAAGGTCAAGACCATGTGCATTACGCAGCGCAATTGTGGCTTCCGTCGGTGTTGACTAAATGGTTGGCCATTTGGGCAAAGGTGTGAATGAGCTGGTCACGCAGTGCAATATCAGCCACCTGCTCGGTAAGCGCCTGTGTCATGCACAGCATCCATTCATCACGCACCACCGGACCCACGGCATACGGTGCATGGCGCATGCGCAATCGGGGGTGTCCTTTCTTGGCAATAAAGAGTGCGGGGCCACCAAACCAGCCTGACAAGTATTCAAACAAGCCTGTAGCGCTGCCGGATAAGCTTTCAGGGTGCAACTGCCGAGCGTTGTAGGCCTCTGGTAACTCATCCATAAGTTCATAAAAACGATGCACAAGGGTGAGAACACCGGTTTCGCCGCCTAATTGGTCGTATGGACTTGATCTAGTGTGTGTGGTCATCGGTAATTTCTATGGTGCGCCGTGGACAGTGCGCCAAAACCCGCGCCTATTACAGTGATGTTTTGCACAGCATTCATCGTTGGGTATTCTTATTGTGGGCATTCCACAATGGTTTATCTGGAAGGCTTCGCATAGAGGCCAGAAATTCGTCACGGGAGCAGCCTGTAAAGGATGGATTCCAGCGCCTCTGGTCCATGATCGTGCTGACCGTGCGCAGATGCTGTGCGTGACCAGAAAACAAAAGTGTTTCGTTGGGGAATTTAAAAAGTCGTTGGGTAATGCTTTCCCATAATTGCGCAGGTGCTGCGGCAAATGGTTGGTCTGGGCATTCCATTGTGTTCAGCAATCCGCCACAAAATAGCCGGTCGCGCCAGGCAAAGCTAAGACAAGTTGCGGTGTGACCCGGAGTGGACCAAACTCCAAGGGCCTCGTTACCAAATGCTAAGGATGCGCCATCGTCAGGCCGGTATGCGCGTAGCTGTTCGTCACCCTGTATCAGCGGCGCCCCCAGTTGGGCCAAATTCTGAAATTCTTCCGAGTGCAGGTGGTCATGGTGATGGGTCCTCAAAACCCACTTCAATTGCAGGTCATGCTCTGCCAGCAAAGCAGAAAGAACGTCGAGGTCGCGGCTGTGAGGATCAATCAGGACTGCTTCTTTGGCGTGCACATCGGCGAGCAGATAGGTCAACTCACCGCTGAATTCGTCATGCAACATGCGGAAGTACATATCAGGCAGCCCAACGCAAGCCTACCGCCAGCAGCAGGCCGCCCGCGCAAGACCAACCGGAAAACAATAGCTTCCATCCGACTGCACGCGGCACAAAACCTACCCCACGCACTAATCCAGCACTCATGGCCCAAAAAAGCGCAAGGATAAAACCATGGTCGACGCTGCCGTTGTGACGTGCGAGAAGCAGGGGATAGATAGTGCCTGCCAGCATGATGGCAAGTGCAACGAACAGACTGGGAAAGTTCATGGCGCTTGCAGCAGGCGTCGTGGCAACTGCGTCACTTGATTTCACGGCTACTTGTCCTTTTTCGCGGCTGCACGTGCCTCTTCATTCTCGCCCCACATCGCATTCAAAATTGCCAGCAAGACGGCAAAGCCGACGCCAAGAATCCAAGCAAAGTACCACATGATGTTTCCTATCTCAGCGTTCAGGCTGTGTTGTCTTCACCGATCAGCAGTTTGCTGGCGGTGAGGTATTTGTGAGGCGGCACTTCTAGATTGGTGGGTGCCGGTTTGTTCTTGAAGACCCTGCCTGCCAGGTCAAACGTGGAGCCATGGCATGGACAGAAAAAGCCGCCGGACCAGTCAGCACCCACACTGGGGTTGTTACTGCCCTTGGCAACAGAATTGGGGGAGCAGCCCAGGTGGGTGCAAATGCCCACAGCGACCAAGTATTCGGGATTGATAGAGCGGGTGGCGTTTTGGGCATAGGCCGGTTGTTGCTCACGCTCCGATTCGGGGTCCACCAATTGAGGACCCAAAGTGGTCAGCCCTGCCAGCATCTCAGGAGTTCGGCGCAATATCCAGACGGGTTTGCCACGCCATTCCACCATTTTGGTTTCGCCAGGTGCCAAACCGCTGATATCCACCTCCACACTGGAGCCCATGGCACGGGCCCGCTCACTCGGTGCAAAGCTGGAAACAAATGGCACGGCAGTAGCTGCAATAGCAACTCCAGCCAGAGTGCCGGTCATCAGCACCCATTTGCGGCGCTCTTCGTCTTGTTCGGGCGGGTTAGTAAGCTGCATGGTCGTTCTCTCTGACGTAGGCTGCCGTCACTTTGCCACGCATGACGCTATAGGCCCAGGACGTATAAAGAATGATGAGAGGCATAAAAAGCATCGTGGCCCAGAACATGATGCCTAGCGTCAGGTGGCTGGAAACGCTATCCCACACGGTCAGACTGGCTTGCGGCATGGAACTCGACGGCATGATGAAGGGAAACATCGACGCGCCTGCCGTGCCAATGACTCCGAACACGGCCAGCGAGGAGGCCACGAAAGCACTCAGTGTCAAGCGCAGGCGCAACAGCACCGTGGCCAGCAGCGCGCCGCCAATGCCGAGGGTGGGGAGCAGCCACAGCAGCGGCTGTTTGCCGTAATTGACCATCCAGGCACCGGCCTCACGGACCACCGTCTTTGCCATTGGGTCTGGCAAGGCGTTGGGGCTAATGACGGAGGCAATGCGGTAGCCGTCAATGCCTTGCAGCCAGACGCCCGCGCCCACAAAGGCCAGCACCATCACCAGCGCCGCACCGGTTGCCGCACGGATGGTACGTTGCTGAATAATGCCTTCGGTGCGGTGGGCCAGGTAGGCACCACCCTGCAGGGTGATCATGGCGCTGCTGACCACTCCGGCTAGTAAAGCGAAGGGGTTGAGCAATTGCCAGAAGCTGCCTGTGTACGTGGAGACCATGAAGAGGTCGAACTGAAAAGGCACACCTTGCAGCAGGTTGCCAAAGGCCACACCAAAGATCAGTGGTGGCACTGAGCCGCCGATAAACAAACCCCAATCCCAGGTGCTGCGCCAAGTCGCGTTATGGATCTTGCTGCGGTAGTCAAAGCCAACGGGTCGGAAGAAAAGTGCCCACAACACCACCAGCATGGCCCAGTAAAAGCCGCTGAATGCCGTGGCATAGACTAATGGCCAGGCAGCAAAAATGGCGCCTCCGCCGGTAATGAACCAGACCTGGTTACCGTCCCAATGTGGCCCCACCGTGTTAATCACCACGCGGCGCTCGAGGTCGTTGCGCCCCACGAAGGGCAGCAGGGTTCCGACGCCCATGTCGTGCCCGTCCATGATGGCAAAGCCGACCAGCAGGACGCCGACCAGCAGCCACCAAATGATCTTTAGAGTTGAATAGTCAAACATCATGCGTCCTCTTAAGCGTGAAACTGCGGTTCGTTGACATAGCGACCTGTTCCCAGGCTGCCGGGGCCCATGCGGGCGAACTTGACCATCAGGAACATCTCCACTACCAGCAGCACGGTGTAGAAGCCGATAAATCCAGCCAGTGAGCCATACAGGCTGTTGACACTCAGGGTGGACACGCTCAGGTGCGTAGGCAGTACGCCATAAATGGTCCAGGGTTGGCGACCGTACTCGGCGACAAACCAGCCCAGCTCGCAAGCCAGCCAAGGCGCGGGCAACATCCACAGCGCCACCTTCAGCAACCAAGGTTTGCCCATGCAGGCCGACTTGAGCGTGCTCCAGAACGCAAGGCCGAACAGTAGAAGCATGGCAAAACCGAGCCCGACCATGAGGCGAAAGGCCCAGAACATGGGGGTGACGCGCGGCACGGTGTCGTCGACGGCGCGTTGAATGATCGCGGGGGTGGCTGTGTTGACGTCGACCACATATTTTTTGAGCAGCAGGCCAAAGCCCAGGTCAGTCTTATGCTCTTCAAATACGCGCTTGGCGGCGGCATCCTCGCGGTTGGCGCGCAGGGCTTCAAGCGCATTGACAGCAACAATGCCGCGCAAAATTCGCTCCCGGTTTTTGGCCTTGATTTCGTGGATGCCAGGAATTTCCTTAGTGAGCGAGCGCGTGCCGATCAGACCCATAACCCAGGGAATCTCGACTTCCCAATTGTTCTTCTGCTCGGCTTCGTTGATGCTAGCTACCAGTGTGAGTCCCGCCGGTGCTGGTTTGGTCTCCCACATGGCTTCCATGGCTGCCAGTTTGGTTTGCTGTGCTTCACCTACTGTGTAACCCGATTCGTCACCGAGCACGATGACGCTCAGTACCGAGGCCAGGCCAAAGGCGGCCGCCACGCGGAAGCTTCGTTTAGCAAACTCCACGTCCCGCTTCTTGAGCAAATACCAGCTCGAAATCGACAGCACAAACATGGCACCCGTAGCGTAGCCGGCTGACACGGTGTGAACGAACTTGGCTTGCGCATCCGGGTTGAACAGCACAGCCCAGAAGTCTGTCATCTCCATGCGCATGGTCTGGTAGCTGAACTCGGCGCCCACTGGGTTTTGCATCCAACCATTGGCGATCAGAATCCAGAGTGCTGACAGATTGGTGCCGGTCGCCATCAGAAGGGTGACCAGCAGATGCTGGGTTTTACTGAGTCTGTCCCAACCAAAGAAGAACAGACCAATCATGGTGGATTCCAGGAAGAATGCCATCAGCCCTTCGATGGCCAGCGGAGCGCCAAAAATGTCGCCCACGTAATGCGAGTAATAGGCCCAGTTGGTACCGAACTGGAATTCCAGCGTGATGCCGGTGGTTACGCCCAACGCGAAGTTGATGCCAAAGAGCTTGCCCCAGAATCGAGTCATGTCTTTCCAGACCACGTTGCCTGTCATGACGTAGACACTTTCCATGATTACCAGCATCCACACCATGCCGATGGTGAGTGGTACGAAGAGAAAGTGGTACAGCGCCGTAGCGGCAAACTGCAACCGCGACAGATCTACCAGTTGTTCCGAAATCATTTGTTTGTTCCTTGTGTCGAATCTAATGCCGGTTGCAGCAACTGCGCAGCAACCCCGCCGTCATCAACTGCCACGCGTTGGTCTCGAAC
>CANFNO010000228.1 GCA_947447845.1 Burkholderiales bacterium
GCGCACGAAGCTCTGGCCGCGCATTTGCAAAGCCTGGATGCGAAACAGTCTTACCGCCTGCGCTTGGACCTGCAACACAATGGGCTTGTCCATGTGCAAAGCAGCTTGCTTGCTTCGCTGCCGTCGGGTCCCGCGCTGCTGTTGCTGGCTGCAAACCCGGTACCTCCGGCGCAAGCTGCGTTGTTGAACCACAAGACATCTCTTCGCAGCAGCTACGACGCCGCCATTTTGAAAGCCATCGACCATCAAGCATTCGACACAATATTCCTGAACCGACGGGCCGAAGTGACAGAAGGCGCACGCAGCAGCCTCTTCGTAAAAATGAATGGGCAGTGGTGTACACCGCCATTGGCTAGCGGCGTGCTCGCAGGTGTGATGCGCCAACGCTTACTCGAACGCTTCCCATCCATCGTTGAAAAGGTTTTAAGCCTGGACGACGTCGTGACAGCCCAGCAACTTGTTGTGTGTAGCGCCCTGCGAGGATTGCAGAGCGCGCAATGGATGAAAGACGCGAATGGTGAAATCCAGCGGGTCTGACCGCAGCACCGACGGCTAACGCGCCGAGCGTGCCGTGCGCTCCAGGACAAAGGCAAAGGAAAATTTCAGCACCTCATCAAGCGAATGCTCCATCGCCTGACGTTCCTGCTCTGTCAGATAAAACATCATGTCGACATCGTGGCGCACATAGCGTGCCGGGAGGCGGTTTAGGGCAAGACAGGCAACATCTGCAAGCATATCGGCGGTGTAATCCGCGTAAACGGGCTGCTGGGCGCGGCTTGCCACCTCCTCAAATACCAGTCGCTCAAAGTAATTGTGGACCTGGTCAAAGTTGTATTCCATGAAATTCCTCCGCATCACGCTCATCACACGCTTCACATGAAAGCGACCAACCTTAGCACCTCGTCCGAACGCTGACAAGGCTTACCCGAAGCTACAGCTATGATTCTTGTAGCAGGTAGCAATTTGAGATAAGCTGAAAAAAATATAGTAAAAACAAAAGGGGCCTGCATGAGTGGAAAAGAATTGCCTGCCATGGGCCAGTTGCTGGCCCTTCTTGAGGCACGCTACGCCATGCGAGTGCTCTGGGCACTCAAAAATGGCCATGCACAAACCTTTCGGCTATTGCAAGACAGCGTGGGTGGCATCACGCCCAACACGCTTAACACGCGTATCAAGGAACTGCGTGAAGCCGGATTGCTGACCCACATCAATGATGGCTACTGCTTGACGCCCGCCGGAGCCGAATTGGTCAAGCGACTCAGTGAGTTGCCCGCCTTTGCCGCCAAATGGACCTCGGGCCTGGCCAAATTAGTCAAATAGGCCAGTCAATGCAGGCCGCGATTCACCGATGAAGTCCAAGCCGAACTTGGCTCGGGACTAAACCAAAAAGCGACCAATGCATACGGCATAATTTAGGGCTTTTCAGCCCACCTTTGGCGCGGCACCTGCGGCAAGCCCCAAGCGTACAACCCGAGTAAACATTTATGCAAACCACAGCAAGCGGACTTCAGTATCTGGACACAGTTGAGGGCACAGGAGCCGAGGCAGTTTCCGGCAATCGCGTCAAAGTGCACTACACCGGCTGGCTCTACAACGACAAAACCCAGGGTGCCAAGTTCGACTCCAGCAAAGACCGTGGTGATCCGTTTGTGTTCAGCCTGGGCGCTGGCATGGTCATCAAAGGCTGGGACGAAGGCGTTGCCGGTATGAAGGTCGGCGGTGCCCGCACCCTGATCATCCCGGCTGCGTTGGGCTATGGTGCACGCGGAGCCGGCGGTGTAATTCCGCCCAACGCCACGCTCAAGTTTGACGTGGAATTGCTCGGCGTCTAAAAAGCCGCATCCCCTGGCCCTGCCCATGCTGCAGGAAGGGGCTCTTGAAATCCACTTGATTGCCCCCAGTTGCGGGGCATCGTTTTATTTGCAGCTTTCTTTGCGACACCAACAGCATGTCTGAACCTACCCATCCCACCGCCCCTTCCCAAGACCAAGTCTCCAGCCACCAGAGCGCTGAGGAGTTGGTCGCAGCCCTGAATGCCGCAGAAGCGGATGCACTACCAAAACTGCAAGCGGAATTTGCCGTCCTTCAGGCAAAAAGCGCTGAGATGGCCGACCAGTACCTGCGCGCCAAGGCCGACGCCGAGAATGCGCGACGCCGCGCCGAAGAAGAAATCTCCAAAGCGCGCAAATTTGCCGTGGAAAGTTTTGCGGAGAGCCTGCTACCCGTGGCTGACAGCCTGGAAGCGGGCCTCATCATCAAAGACGCCACGGCCGAGCAGATTCGCGAAGGTGCCCAAGCCACCCTGCGCCAGTTGATTGCTGCACTGGAGCGCAACAAGGTGATTGCCATCAACCCCGCAGCCGGCACCAAATTTGACCCGCATCAGCACCAGGCTATCAGCGTGGTGCCTTCCGAGCAGGAAGCCAACACCGTGGTCAGCGTGCTGCAAAAAGGCTACTCGATTGTCGAACGCGTGCTGCGCCCTGCCCTGGTCACGGTGGCCGCACCCAAATAAAGGCGCTGGGTGTCCACACCCGGCAAAGCGGCCCGAAAAACCAAGCGGCCATGGGCTTGAAAGCGAAATAACCGTCCACACCTTATGGACATCTGAATTTTTTTGAATAAGCAGGAGTAAATCATGGGAAGAATCATCGGCATTGACCTCGGCACCACCAACAGCTGTGTGGCCATCATGGAAGGCAACACGCCTAAGGTTATCGAGAACGCTGAAGGCGCGCGCACTACGCCGTCCATCATTGCGTACCAAGAAGACGGCGAAGTACTGGTCGGTGCGTCCGCCAAACGCCAGTCGGTCACCAACCCCAAGAACACCCTGTACGCAGTGAAGCGCCTGATCGGCCGCAAGTTCACGGAAAAAGAAGTGCAGAAGGACATCGACCTGATGCCCTACAAGATCGCCGCTGCCGACAATGGCGACGCCTGGGTCGAAGTGCGCGGTAACCGCATGGCGCCCCAACAGGTCAGCGCCGATATTCTGCGCAAGATGAAGAAGACCGCCGAAGACTACCTCGGCGAAGAAGTTACAGACGCCGTGATCACGGTGCCCGCCTATTTCAATGACGCCCAACGCCAGGCTACCAAAGACGCAGGCCGCATTGCCGGTCTGGATGTCAAGCGCATCATCAACGAACCCACGGCTGCAGCCCTGGCCTTCGGCCTGGACAAGAACGAAAAGGGCGACCGCAAGATTGCCGTATATGACCTGGGTGGCGGCACCTTTGACGTGTCCATCATTGAAATCGCCGATGTCGATGGCGAAAAGCAATTCGAAGTGCTGTCCACCAACGGTGACACCTTCCTGGGCGGCGAAGACTTTGACCAGCGCATCATCGACTTCATCATTGCCGAATTCAAGAAGGAACAAGGCGTGGACCTGGGCAAGGACGTGTTGGCCCTGCAACGCCTGAAGGAAGCCGCTGAAAAGGCCAAGATCGAGCTCTCCAGCAGCTCACAAACCGACATCAACCTGCCCTACATCACGGCCGATGCTTCTGGCCCCAAGCACCTGAGCATCAAGCTGACGCGCGCCAAGCTCGAAAGCCTGGTTGAAGAGTTGATTGAGCGCACCATTGCGCCTTGCCGCACCGCCATCAAGGACGCTGGCGTTAATGTTGCCGACATCCATGACGTGATTCTGGTCGGCGGCATGACCCGCATGCCCAAGGTGCAGGAAAAGGTCAAGGAACTGTTTGGCCGTGAACCCCGCAAGGACGTGAACCCCGATGAAGCCGTGGCCGTCGGCGCTGCCATTCAAGGCCAGGTTCTCTCCGGTGACCGCAAGGACGTGCTGCTGTTGGACGTGACACCCCTATCCCTGGGTATTGAAACCCTGGGCGGCGTCATGACCAAGATGATCACCAAGAACACGACCATCCCGACCAAGTTCGCCCAGACCTTCTCCACCGCCGACGACAACCAACCGGCAGTGACGATCAAGGTGTTCCAGGGTGAGCGCGAGATTGCCGCTGTCAACAAACTGCTCGGTGAGTTCAACCTCGAAGGCATCCCGCCCGCAGCACGCGGCACGCCGCAAATTGAAGTGTCGTTTGACATTGACGCCAACGGCATCCTGCACGTCGGCGCCAAGGACAAGGGCACCGGCAAGGAAAACAAGATCACCATCAAGGCCAACTCCGGATTGACGGAAGCCGAGATCCAGCAAATGGTCAAAGACGCAGAAATGAATGCTGCGGACGACAAGAAAAAGCTGGAACTGGTGCAGGCCCGCAACGAAGCCGAAGCCAATGCCCACAGCGTCAAGAAGAGCCTGACCGAATACGGTGACAAGCTCGACGCTGGCGAAAAGGAAAAGATCGAAGCCGCCATCAAGGACGTGGAGGAAGCCCTCAAGTCCGACGACAAAGACGCCATCAAAGCCAAGAGCGAAGCCCTCATGACCGTGAGCCAGAAACTCGGCGAAAAGATGTACGCCGACATGCAGGCCAAGCAGGCCGCTGAAGCGGGTGGCGCAGAAGCAGCGGCACCAGAGCAAGGTGCGCAAGCTTCCGCAAAGCCCAACGACGACAACGTCGTAGACGCTGAAGTCAAGGAAGTCAAGAAGGGCTAAACAGCCTCAGGCAATTCGCCCACGCGCCGCGTTGAACACCATGGGTGGCTCAACGCGGCTTTTGTGTTGTAAACGGACCCCGATTGAACATGGCCAAAAGAGACTATTACGAAACCCTCGGCGTTCCCAAGAACGCCAGCGAAGAGGACATTAAAAAGGCCTATCGCAAGCTGGCCATGAAACACCACCCGGACCGCAACCAGGGTGACACGACCAAGGCCGCTGAAGAAAAATTCAAGGAGGCCAAAGAGGCCTACGAGATGCTTTCAGACGCGCAAAAGCGCGCTGCCTACGACCAGTACGGCCACGCCGGTGTGGACCCCAACCGTGGTGGCGGTGCCGGTGGCGAAGGCTATGGCGGTTTTGCCGAAGCCTTTGGCGATATTTTTGGCGATATGTTCGGCCAGCAGCGCGGACGTGCCGGTGGTGGTGGCCGCCAGGTTTACCGTGGCAGTGACCTCAGTTACGCCATGGAAGTCACGCTGGAAGAAGCAGCGCGCGGCAAAGATGCGCAAATACGCATCCCCAGCTGGGACAACTGCGAAACATGCAAGGGCACGGGCGCCAAACCCGGCACCCAAGTCAAGACCTGCGGCACCTGCAATGGCGCCGGCACGGTGCAAATGCGTCAGGGCTTCTTCAGCGTGCAGCAAACCTGCCCGACCTGCCGTGGCAACGGCAAAGTCATTCCCGAGCCCTGCACCGCCTGTCACGGCCAAGGCAAGATCAAGCGCCAGAAGACTCTGGAAGTCAAAATCCCAGCTGGTATCGACGGTGGCATGCGCATCCGCAGCGCGGGCAATGGCGAACCCGGAACCAACGGTGGCCCTCCAGGCGACCTGTATATCGAGATCCGCCTCAAGAAGCACGACATCTTCGAGCGCGATGGTGATGACATCCATTGCTCGGTGCCCATCAGCATGGCGACAGCCGCACTGGGTGGCGAGATTGACGTGCCCAC
>CANFNO010000229.1 GCA_947447845.1 Burkholderiales bacterium
GCCCCTGCGGGGCTCCTCCTTTACCTGCCGGCGCTGAGCACCACACCGTCCTGCGGACCTCGGCACCATGTAAACCTATTTTGAAAGTGCGAACATGACTTCTCTCGTAATTGCTGAACACGACAACGCTTCCATCAAGCCCGCCACGCTGAACACCATTGCCGCTGCTGCGCAGTGCGGTGGCGATGTGCATGTGCTGGTGGCCGGATTTAACGCCTCAGCGGCGGCTGCAGCCGCCGCGCATATCGCGGGTGTTTCTAAAGTCATCCACGCCGATGATGTTGGTCTGGAACATGGTCTGGCTGAAAACGTGTCTGCGCAGGTGCTGACCATTGCCGCTGGTTACTGCCATCTCGTTTTTGCTGCTACACCGTCGGGCAAAAATGTGGCCCCCCGCGTGGCCGCCAAGCTCGATGTGGGCCAAGTCTCTGACATCACCAAGGTGCTCAGCGCCGACACCTTTGAGCGTCCGATTTATGCGGGCAATGCCATGGCCACGGTGCAAGCCACCGACGCCACCAAGGTGTTGACCGTGCGCACCACCGGCTTTGATCCGGTGGCCGCCACGGGTGGTAGCGCCGCCGTGGAAACATTGGCTGCAGTGGCCGCCAGCGCCAACGTGAGCTTCCTGGGTTCCGAGATCGCCAAGAACGACCGCCCCGAACTCACCTGCGCCAAGATCATCGTCAGCGGTGGACGGGCATTGGGCAGCAGCGAGAAGTTCACCGAAATCATCACGCCATTGGCCGACAAGCTGAATGCCGCGATGGGCGCCTCGCGCGCTGCGGTGGATGCGGGCTACGCACCCAACGACTGGCAAGTGGGCCAGACCGGCAAGATCGTCGCGCCCCAGTTGTATATCGCGTGTGGCATCTCGGGAGCCATCCAGCACTTGGCCGGCATGAAGGACAGCAAGGTCATCGTGGCCATCAACAAGGATGCCGAGGCGCCGATCTTCTCGGTAGCAGACTACGGTCTGGTTGCGGATCTGTTTACCGTCGTTCCTGAACTGACGGCTGCGCTTTAAATCTTTCGAAAAAATTCTGAACGCACTTGCAGTGGGTGTTGACTCAGTGAGGCTCAATATAAAGCGAAGTTGCGTCCAACTTTGACGTGAAGCGCACCTGGGAACTACGCTTTATGCTGGTTCCATTCGTTCAAGGTTTTTCCGCCGCGGGCAGGACCCGACCCAAAGCGGTCCCAGACTGAGCCGGCCTCATCGCCAGCAACTCAATGCCCCAATCCAAATCTAATGACCTAGGCCTTTAGGTGCTACTGCGGGTAAATTCAAGGCTTCAAGACCGTAAGCATTTGCCAAAGACTTGAGTTCTTCAGCCAATGGATTGCCAGGACAAGTTTGAACCAAAAGGGAGAAAGCAATGAACAAGGTTTGCATAGTCGGTGCCGGTGCCATTGGTGGCTTTATAGGCACGCGGTTGGCGGCGGCGGGTGGGGTGCAGGTCAGTGCCCTGGCGCGTGGCAACACCCTGGCCGCTTTGCAAAAGCATGGCTGGCGCCTGCAAACCGCGACTGAACTGGTGCAGGTACCCGCCCGATCAAGCGACAACGCCATGGATCTGGGTGTGCAGGACCTGGTAATCATTGCGGTCAAAGCGCCAGCGCTTACCCAGGCCGTGCACAGCATTGCGCCCCTGATCGGCCCAGACACCCTGGTCATGCCGGCTATGAATGGGGTTCCCTGGTGGTTTTGCCAGACTCTGCCCGGGTTTCCCGCGGGTCCTTTGAGCAGTGTTGACCCCGGGGGTCAGATCGCCGCAGTGATTCCGCTAGCGCAGGTATTGGGATGTGTAGTCCATGCCAGCACATCGACGCCGGAACCCGGTTTGGTTCAACACAAAATGGGGCAAGGCCTCATCGTGGGTGAAGCATGCGGGGGCACAAGCACGCGCGCTCAAAGCGTGGTGGATATCCTGGTGGCTGCAGGTTTTGATGCCACTGCATCGGCGGACGTGCGCTACGACATCTGGTACAAGCTGTGGGGCAACATGACCATGAATCCGGTGAGCGCGATCACCGGTGCAACAGCGGACCGCATATTGGCGGATCCACTAACGCGCAATTTTTGTTCTGCCGTCATGGCCGAAGCACAGGTCATTGGCGCCCTCATCGGTTGTCCCATCGATCAGAACCCCGAGGACCGCCACACCATCACCGCCAAGTTGGGCGCTTTCAAAACGTCGATGCTTCAAGACACGCAAGCTGGCCGCCCCATAGAGCTCGATGCCCTTGTGGGCGTGGTGCGCGAAATAGGCCAGAAGGTTGGCGTTGCAACCCCGCAAATTGACACACTTTATGGTCTGGCCAGACTGTTTGGACAAGTGCATGGGCTCTATCCGGATTTGCCAGCTTAACCATTTGGTTAAAGCTCCTTGCGCCATCCATTGAATTTGCATCAATTGGTGCGAGGGCATGGCAGAGCGCTTATGCGCAACCGAAATTTCCTGACGTAGATCAAGGTACTGCACTTTGCCGGTGCAAATTGATCTGGGTTTGCTTTGACGATACAGCGCAGTTCACTAAAATTTTGCATACGCTCAACCAAGCGCCCTCGCCGCATCAGGCGATAGCGATTTGTCCTTCGACCCGGTAGAGCGAATTGCTTAAAAGGCAAGGGAAATACTCTATGAGCGAAGATACTGTCGAACGCAAAGCCCCCTACGTGATCGAATGGCGCGAGGGCTTCAAGATTGGCGTCGCTCAGGTTGACCAGGAGCACCGCCATCTGTTCACGCTGGTCAGGGCGCTCAATCTGCAGTCAGTCCAACAGACGGTGGAAGAACTGCTGGATTACGTGGTCACCCATTTTTCCAACGAACAAGATCTGATGGAGTCCAGCGGCTACCCCGCCTTCGAGCAGCACCTGAAACTGCATGAAGAATTCGGTGCCCATGTCGCTGACTTTTTGGGTAATCAGGATGAGTGGACCGAAGAGCGCGTGCAGGAACTGCGGCGTTTTCTGAACAAGTGGCTGATCGGCCACATCATGACGCACGACCTGCGCTTCGGGAAATGGCACGCCAGCCACAAGACAGCGCCCGCCCCGGTCATCGCCAAACCCGCGGCAAAGGCCGGTTTTTTTGCCCGGCTCTTCGGCAGACGCTAAGCCTTAGCTACTGCGCGACAAATCCGCTGGACTTGATGATCTTGCTCCAGACTTTGGTGTAGGCCTGTTCGCGGCTACCCAGTTGCTGGGCGTTCATAAAGCCCACATTGAGACCCATGCCGGTCAGGCGTTCTTTCACATCCGGCATGGCAATAACTTTGGCAACTGCGTCCGAAAACTTTTCGATAACCGCGCGTGGTGTACCTGCCGGAGCAAAGAAGCCGTAATAGGCAACCTCTTCAAATCCTGCCAGACCCAGTTCAGCGAAAGTGGGCACGTCAGGCAGCAGGGCTTGGCGGCTGTTGCCCATCACTGCCACGACATGCAATTTTCCGGCCCGGTGGTTTTCGATAAAGTCGGGCACCGAAGCCACACCGGCACCGATCTGGTTGCCCAACATGTCGCCCATCATGGGCGCACTGCCCCGATACGGCGCGGCCTGCAGGTCCAGCGTATATTTTTGCGCGATCACCTTGACTAGAAACTCGGGAACAGACGCGGGTGCGGGCACGCCCACATTGCCGTGGCCAGCGCCTTGGGCGCGAACCCAGGCGAGGTAGCTGGTCAGGGAGTTGGCTGGTGTGCCGCCAGAGACTGCAAACGCGTTCACGAAGGTGGCAATGCCGGCCACCGGCACAAAGTCTTTGCTCGGCTCGTAGCCGGGATTCTTGACCACCTGCGGCAAGATGGAAATGGCGTGGTCATGCGAGAAGTAAAAGGTGTTGCCATCGGGCGCCGCAGCCTTGAGCGCCTGCGCAGCAATTTGCCCACCGGCTCCGGCACGGTTTTCGACCACCACCGGGTTACCTAGAACATCCTTGAGTTTGTCAGCCAGTGTGCGGGCTATGGCATCTGTGCCGCCGCCTGGCGGGAAACCTACGAGCAGGTGCACCGGCGCACCTTGCGCCCAAACACCAGCGGACAAAAACAAAGTGGCGCTGGCCAGGGCACGCGAAAGAGGGCGAAAAAGGGTATGCAAGGACATGGCAAAAGCTCGATGAAAAAACACAGTGAAGGGCGGAGGAAGTCACGATACTGCATTTCTGCCAGAAAATTAAAACCCACAGTTCACTTAATCCTCAGCCGCCCCATGTCTCAGCCCGTCATCCTCATTACCGGCGCCTCACGCGGCATCGGTGCAGCCACGGCCCTGGCTGCAGCCCGCGCCGGTTATGCCGTGGCCGTCAATTACCAGGCCAACTCGCTGGCCGCCGACGAGGTGGTGCGCCAGATTCGCGCCATGGGCGGCACAGCCATCACCTTGCAGGCCGACGTTGCAGTGGAGGCGCAGATCATGGCCATGTTTGCCAAGCTGGATGCCAAACTCGGCCCGCTTGCGGCCTTGGTCAATAGCGCCGGTGTGGTGGACGTGGCCTGCCGCGTGGACAGCATGAGCGTGGCGCGCCTCAAGCGCATGTTCGACACCAACGTCATCGGCAGCATGGTCTGCGCGCGCGAAGCGGTGAGGCGCATGAGCACACGCCATGGCGGCAGTGGCGGTGCCATCGTCAATCTGTCCAGTGTGGCAGCCACGCTGGGTGCTGCGGGCCAGTATGTGGACTACGCGGCCAGCAAGGGTGCCATCGACACTTTCACCATTGGACTGGCGCGCGAAGTCGCCGCCGAGGGCATACGCGTCAATGCAGTGCGGCCCGGCGTAATCGACACCGAAATTCACGCCTCCGGTGGACAGCCCGCACGCGCGCAGCAACTCGCCTCCATCATCCCAATGCAACGCCCCGGCACTGCTGAAGAGGTGGCAAACGCCATCCTCTGGCTGCTCAGCCCTGATGCCAGCTACACCACCGGAGCGCTGTTGGATGTAGGTGGCGGACGCTAAACGGCAAGGTCCGGCGAACCCCGCCTGGGGGCATCGGGGTTACCATGCAAAGGCCTGCCACCTCTAGAAAACACATGGATCTCAAACCGCTTGTCACCCTGCTGGCCATCGTCAATCCCCTGGCCATTGTTCCGTTTTTCATTCACTACACCCAGGGGTTCTCGCGCGAGCAACGGCGCCAGACGGTGATCATCTCGAGCTTCACGACCTTTGTCGTGATTGCAGTCAGTGCCCTGGCGGGCCTGCAGATTCTGGAGTTTTTTGGCATCACGCTGGCCAGCTTTCAAGTGGGCGGCGGCATGCTGCTTTTAACCAGCGCCCTCAACATGCTCAACGCTCAACCGGCTGAAGCCAAGCCCAGTGCCCATGTGCTGGAAGATGGCGCGGAGAAGGCGGCGCAGGGCTCCAGCATTGCCGTGGTGCCGCTCACCATTCCGCTGCTGACCGGGCCAGCCACCATGTCCACGGTGGTGATTTACTCCGACAAAGCCAAGACTTTTTTGCAGCTCAGCACCCTGGTGGGCTACGGCGTGGTGGTGGCGCTGGCCAC
>CANFNO010000230.1 GCA_947447845.1 Burkholderiales bacterium
TCGGAAGGCGCACGCGTCATGCGCGGCGAAGGCGAGCGCCAGAAGGAAGAAAAGGTTAACGACTTCCGCGAGGCCATGGCCTGGTTGATTTCCCAGGCAGAGGGCGCGACCAGCCGCCAGCGCTACAAAGGCTTGGGCGAAATGAACCCCAGCCAATTATGGGAAACCACCATGGACCCCACCGTGCGCCGCTTGTTGCGCGTGCAGATCGACGACGCCATCGAAGCCGACCGCGTGTTCACCATGCTCATGGGTGATGAAGTGGAACCACGTAGAGAGTTCATTGAAACTAATGCCCTAAGGGCGGGCAACATTGATATTTGAGTTTTTTTGTAGGTGTAGGCATAAGCTGAGAATTCTTAACCCAAAAGTTGAGAATACTATTGAAGATCTAGTCGCGATAGAGTGGATACATTTGATGTTCTGTGAACCATTTTGTTAAGCAGTTCACAACCCAAATGGCCTTATCAATCGATTTGACAGCCCGCTACTCAAGCTTTGCGGTGGCTATCGATTGTCAGCGTCAACGGCCGTACAACGGTGAGACCAACTTGTACCAGGCATTTGAGGAGGCTAACCTAACGAAACTTGACGCACTAGAGCCCGTGGGGGACGATCAGGCCCTGAAAGGGCCGCGCATGTTAATTGGAAGGGGGTTCCGAGAGGGTGTTACCCAGGGCGAACTGCGCCTGGGGGCGCAAGCTCGATTGGTGGACGTTCGCATCTGGCTTGTTAGGCTGGTTGTCGAATCCTGGTACCACCGTGCACTGACGTCGCCTCGACCGAACAAGCCGGACGCGTTTGGTGTCAACAAGTCCTGGCCGTTGCTCACGTTGCCGATGACTATGGGTGCGGTCTACGAAAGCGAGTTGCGTCTCGCCATGGTGGCGGACGGCCCGGAGCTTATGCCTTGGCAGCGCTGGCTGTTGCGCCGGTCGGTTGTGCTGCAGCCGACATCTCGAGAGAGGTATGGCATCAGGGTTGAAGCCATCCTTGGTGAGTTGGCTGCCGATGCGCGAAACATGGCAGCCAAGCCCGACAACGAGGGGTTTGAGCGCGCCTATACCGCGTTGATCGATTTGCATGGGCTGCTTTTGGAGGCGTGCCTGGACAAGACAGAGTCTGGTGAGCAAGGCAGCTGGGCGCTCCTGCCCGATCCGGAAAGCTTCTTCGATCAAACCCTGCACAAGAACTGGAGCAACGTCTATCGCGGCATCTTCGAGGCTGCGATCGAGGGCATGGTCAGAGATACCAGGCCATTGCGTCGCTTGTGCCACCTTCTGCAGCATCTTGATGACGACGAGCTTCGCGCTTCGCCCGTCGAAATTCGGGAACATCTGCTACAGATGCCGCCGCTGATGATGTTTCAGCTCAGCAACTGGTGGGCCTTCAGGGTCGAAGAGCAAGGGATCATCGAGCACAGTCACAGGCAGATGGTGCTGCTGAGGCCACCTCTCAATCGGGTATATGAGGAGGTGCTCTCCACCTTCGTCGCTGGATGGGAGAACGCGCGACCCGACAAGCCGAGGCGAAATCGAGACGCGCATCCGTTGGACTGGCCAACATTGCCGGGATTGGCACGCCTGAACGTCAAGCACATCGAAGAGACGGCTCGGATGCTGCTCGCGGCCGTGTTGCGCGGGGATCAGGCTGCCGCCGAATGGTTAGCTGACGTGCTCAGCAAGTGGTGGGGCACGCTGGACTTTGATCGCGAGCCGTACCAGCTCTACGATAAGACAACGTTCATCACCATCGACGATCTCGAGCTGGCTTGGCCTGCCTTCTGCACGAAGTTTGGCCTAGAGGCTGACGATACTGCGTCGCAGGAACGATTGAGGCCAGTACTGCAGCAGGGGGCATTCCAAGCTGCCCTACGAAACTATTGGACCGATGTGCGCTTGCTAACCATCGAGCTGATGCTCGAATGGATTCGAGCCGTGCCGGCGCCATCCGCCAACAGTTCGTTGGCGTTCGAGATCACCGCCGGCCTCTTGACCCAAAAGCAGTGGAAGGGCGGCGGTCAGGCTGTGGACTCGCTCAGCAACTTTTCGCCCCCCGAGTATCTAGTTGCAAAGGTGCGCCAGTTCGCGGCATCCGGCGAATGGCGTGGCGGCTATGTGGGGCGCTTGGACGGGTTCGTAGAACGCGTGAAAGACATGCGCAGGCCTAACATGGTCAGCTCGCGTGTGTACTCCTTTGGTGGCGCCGACGATGTCGAGTCGCTCCTGGAGTCTCAGCTGGAGCTGTTTGCCGTTCTGGCCACTGGAACTTGGAGCTTGCCTCGCTCGCTGCAGCGGCAATTGGATGTTTGGTTCGATACCCGCTTTGATCAGTACAGCAGCATTGACATTCTTCGTGGCCGACTGAAGAGCTGGCTCGAACGATTGGAAGCACAACCTGGGCTATCGGTTGAGCACATTGACCTCATGAAGGCGCATGTTAAGCCCGGAGTGCCGGCGCATGCGGCCATCGACCAAGTGAAGGCAGGCCTTGTTGCGGCACAGCAGGCGTTGGATGATCGGCGTGAAGAGACGCTGGCCGCCCAGCCTATTGACCCAAATCGACTTCTGGAGATCGGGCGCTATGCGTCTACCGCAGCGTTCAGCAAGGAGAAGGGGCGCTTCCCGGTACACCTGTTCCCGACCGGAAGAACAGCCAAGAACTTGGAAGACTTCACGCTTACCTTCACACAAGTGCGTCGCGGCGAGTTGACACAGCTGCAAATAGACCAGCGGGCGGTGAACGAGGCGGAGTACTTCGCTGATGCCATGGCCCAGCAGGTTGCCATCGTCGTGCTGAACGATGTCCTGCACCGGTCAGACATAAAGGAAATCGCCGTCCGGGATGGCGAAGCCTACTGGAAGGCGTTGCAGGCGGAGTCCAGCCCTATCGTGGAAAAGGGCGGAACACCGATCCTTCTGCTTGACAACGCCACCCGCCCCGACTGGGTATGGGACTGGCAGCACGCGGATTTCGATGCCACACACAAGCGGCCCGACGATCTCCAAATACGGCGCCGTGATGGGCAAGGCGCCGGATACCTGTGTGACTTCAATGAGATCGAGGTCTACGTCGCGCCGTTACCGATTGGCCAGTCGCTCCTGCTGTCCAGTGGGGTGTTCCGTGCCCTGACGTTCACCGACTACGGCGATGGTCAGTTTGTACGGGTTGAGGCGGTTGAGCTTGAAGGCGCCAAGAACTTGGTTGACCTCAAACTCACATTCTCGCGAAGAGTTGATGTAGACGAAGCCCGATTTGTTAAGTTGGTGTATGCGCAAAATGAGTGACCGCTTTCGCCTAGCCACACGCTGAATGGATCGTATGCGGGTCACTACACATAGGCTATTCTGGCTACCATCGGTACGCGACTCGGATCCCGTTGGTGGTCCAGGGTGGAATTCGAAAACTCGCGCCTCGCGTTTTTAAGGCGCTATTAGGGAAGCATGCATGGTTATCGCAGCCGATCGAGTTAATCTAGTACAGATCATAGAGCAGGCAATCCTGGAGTCGCACACCGATCCGGTGGTTGGTCAGTTCGGTCGGAGGCCACAACAGGCTGGCCACATTTCAGGTGACCAAGAACCCAAAGAGGTCGCTCGGCTGATTTTCGGATTGCCTACCGCTCTGCAGGCCATATGGCAGCGCGGCGTGCCAACCGCTATGGCAGGGCAACAGGTCGAGGTTGGTGGCAGGTTCTGCCACATGTCCCCGAAGGTTCGTTGGAGTGGTAATGATGGAGCACACACGTTCACCCATGCGCCAGAGTTGGCCGACCTACTGGTCACGGTGGAGCGCTATGGACAACGTAAGGCATTGCTCATACAAACTAAAGCTAGGAAGGCAGCTTCAAACACGAGCAGGGTTACCATGCGACTCAGCGACGCTGGTACAACAGTTCAGCGGTATATGTACGCGAAGTGGCCACCTTTAACTGTGTCAAAAATTGACATCGCGCCAGATGCGTTCCCAGCTGGCGTCGAATATGTTATTGGGTCTCTTATGAACCAGCAACCAGTTGGCGCCGTATGGGCGCTAACCACGACAAACGAGACTAACCGCGACCACACGAAATCGCCAGTTTGGCTCGTAGAAGTGGCAACGCCATTGCCGATACCTATCTATTTATCCGACAAGGCATTCGATTGCGAAGACGTGACTTTCGACAAGTCCCTCGCAGATGTACTGGCCTCCATGATGCTTGGTGAGAACCATTTCGGAGTGGACTATACAGGTGCGAGTGTGAGCAAGAATTCGCCGCAAGGATGGCCGGAGCTCATCGAAGGACTGATCGAGTTCGCCAGGGTGCGGACCGGCCTTGCTAGCAAAGGGGACTACCTGAAACATCTCGGGATCTCCTTAACCGCAAGTGCGCAAGACATAGCAAGTGCTGCTAAAAGCTATGAAAACATCTCTGTACTCAGATTCGATCAGGCTGGCAAGGTCTCTGCGTTCCAAAGTGTTGCAACCATGAGCGACAGCATTTCGTCATACAGCGACCTGAGAGTTGATACAGGCATCGCTTACCGATGGGATCCGCAAATTGCAAAGATGACACACAACCCGGAGTCATTCGAAGTGCATGCTTTTGACGCCGACGTCCTACGATTCCGCGATCAGCTTTTGCACGACGTTCTGAATCATTGGGCGAATCAATACGGCGAAACCCCACCGCCGCCGGGCGACGACGAGGCCTATGTGGCTGCCGGGAGTACTGGAGGATTTGCCCACTTGTGGATCACGATTGGCGAGTCCAGGCGAGACTGAGCTGGAGTCGAAATTGCGGCGCCCGTGGAGATTCGAGGTGTAATAGAAGACCTTTTGGCGTCCCCAGATAGCCCTCGCGCGATAGCGTCATTGCCGCGGGAGCCGCTGCTTACACCTCCAAGGTACGTACACCCGCTTTAGGGCAGTCTGGACTGCAACGTGACCGACCGCTTTGGGTCGGGTCCTGCCCATGACTGTTGGCGCCGTTTGCTTTGAAATCCAGTGAGTCGCCAAATCGGCGCGACAGGTATAAAATTCAAACCTGACCTTCTTTCAAAACCAAATTCGGGCACTCATGATGGGGTACCAGCAAAGCAGTTGGGTCCGAAAGTTGGTTGCAAAATGAGCCAAAGCGTAAATTCTCAACTTATGCCCTTGGTTGTCTCAACTTATGCTACGACTCGCCTTGCTTTTAAGAGTGAAGACGATTCTCAGCTTATGCCTTTACCTACATTTTTGTCGCCCGTAGGGCGCCAAAGTAAATGCGACTAGCGACAAAGTTCTGCGACCAATTGGCCGCAGTTGGTGCGACTGGCCTTGAAAGTGTAGGTGGGCCCAACTTCATTCAGATGCTGAACATGGCATTCAACCTTGTGCCGCGCCGAAGTCGGTAGCGCCGCGAAAGCGGGCGCTCGCGGCCAAGACGAAAAATGAGCTTTTTTCCCCATAGCGGACTTTGCGGATGCGGGTCCAATTTAGTGCTTTTTGAATCGATAAATCAAGGGAGCTGACATTCACCGCCTACAAA
>CANFNO010000231.1 GCA_947447845.1 Burkholderiales bacterium
GACATGGGGACTCCTTAAGACAATTTGAATTAGTCGCGGAACAGGCTGCTCTTGCCGAAGAGCGGGTTGCTCAATTCGACTTCAGCCGGCTCGGAGTGGTAACGCTCGATACGCTCCACCTCATTTTTAGACCCGAACACCAGTGCAATGCGCTGGTGCAAAGCAGTTGGCTTCACACCCAACACGGGCACCCGACCGGTAGACGCCCGTCCACCGGCCTGCTCCATGATGAAGCCGACGGGGTTGGCCTCATAAAGTAGGCGCAAACGGCCGGGCTTGGCAGCATCTTTGGTGTCGCGCGGGTACAGGAATACGCCACCGCGCATCAGAATGCGATGCGCCTCGGCGACCATGCTGGCGATCCAGCGCATATTGAAATCCTTGCCACGCGGTCCGGGTTTTCCGGCCAGACATTCGTCCACATAGCGCTTCACAGGGGCTTCCCAAAAGCGACTGTTGGATGCGTTGATGGCAAATTCCTGCGTATCCACTGGCACCTTGATATCGCGGTGCGTCAGCATGAATTCGCCCAGGGTGGGGTCGAGGGTAAAACCCACCACACCATTGCCCACGCTGAGCACCAGCATGGTGGTGGGGCCATAAAGCGCGTAGCCCGCAGCCACCTGCTTGCTGCCGGGCTGCAAGAAATCCGCCTCAACCACATCGCGGCCGCTGTCAATCACATCCTGCGGCGCGCGCAGGATACTGAAAATGCTGCCCACGGACACATTGACATCAATATTGCTGGAACCATCCAACGGGTCAAACACCAGCAGGTATTTGCCACGCACATGCTCGGCCGGGATTTGGTAGGGCTCTTCCATTTCCTCTGAGGCCATGCCAGCCAGATTGCCGCCCCATTCATTCAGGCGGGTGAAATACTGGTTGCTCAGCACGTCGAGCTTTTTCTGCGTTTCGCCTTGCACGTTGATGGCGCCACCCGTTTCAGCCTCGTGGTTGCCCAGCACGCCGCCGAGTTCGCCAAATGCCACTGCTCGAGCAATCGCCTTGCAGGCTAAGGCGGCGTCCAACACCAGTGCGTTGAAGTTGCCGCTGGCACCCGGAAAGCGTCGGCGCTCTTCGATCAAATACTGCGTCAGCGTAAAGCGCTTGGAAAAAGGCATGGGATTCTCCGGAAGTTAAATTCGAAAGCAAAAAGGCCTTGCATGTTTTTTAGTCTCGTTCGTTCAGGCCGTTTCAACGGCAGATTGATGCCATGACCGCAGTTGCGCCAACGTCACACCAGCCAAGTTGGGCAAAACACGCAATGCATTCTGGAAATTTTGGTGTCTGGTGTAATCGGTCGGTGTAATAACCGTGGCCAGCCCGGCCGCTGTTGCAGAGAGCAAGCCGTTTAAAGAATCTTCAAATACCAGGCAGGCATTAGCTGGCACGTGAAGGCGCTGTATGGCCTGCAAATACACCTGAGGATGGGGCTTTTTCAGCGGGGCGGTCGCTGCATCTTCCACTACAGCAAACAACTCGCGCCAATTTAGACCGATATTCACGTTCAGCAAAGCTGCAATGTTTGCCGGTGTTGTGGTGGTGGCAATGGCCAACAGCAGTCCCTCATCGCGAGCCGCCGCGATCAAATCTAAAACTCCAGGGCGAAGTGCCACTGCGCCTTCCAGCATGGCACGCTCATAGATTTGAGTTTTGAGCGCATGCAGCCGATGCACAGATTCCTCCACGCTGTTGCCATAAATGGGAATCATGTCCGGCTGCACTTGTTTCCAGTAATGCAGGATGCGCTCCTTACCCCCCGACACTTCAAGCAGCGCCCCATAACTTTCCTTGTCCCATACCCAACCGCAGCCAGCCACAGCAAAGGCCTGGTTGAAGGCGGCGCGATGCGCTTCCTCGGTGTCGGCCAGTGTGCCATCCACATCAAATACCAGGGCTTGCAACATGTCCGAATTCCTTTTCCGGTCTGGGAAATTGAGATTGCCCCCATGACAACCGCAGATTTACTTTAGCGGCGTTAACTCATAAATTCAAATCACGTTTTCTATGAAACCCATCAGCTCTATCTTATGTGGAATGCAGTTCATGCGCCCATACACCGTGAACCAAATACAGAACTTTTTGGAAGTGGCATGGCAAAAACCAGTGTCAGAGTCGGCCGATCGCTCTTTTGTGACCCAAGCTGCCGATTCCATGCAAATCCGTCAGGTGAAGCGTGCCTTCGGCCATGCCATGCGTAGATGTTGTGGTTGCGTCGCTGCGCAAATGGTATGCATGCTGGAAGGCGGCCCAATCCAGTCGAATACGTCAAAGTGCACAAGGAATTTGCCCGAGCTTTTGTCTCTGTTCCTGGCGATGCAGACTAATTGCATCCAGGCTGGCGCGAAAAGTTTGGCGCGTATCTATGCGACAAAATAAAAAAAGCCGCTAAGTGACAACACTTAGCGGCTTTTCAGTACTTTTTGGTCGGGGCGAAAGGATTCGAACCTTCGACCCTCTGGTCCCAAACCAGATGCGCTACCAGGCTGCGCTACGCCCCGACTCCGTGTATTCTAACCGCTAGCCTCCACGAAGCCGTTTGGGTGCGCACTATTTTTCACAATTTCACTCCACGCACTTCCAGCATGTCGAAACCAGCCCCACTTCCCTGGCTTGAACCAGGGGAAGAATTTCCAGATATAGCGCATGCCTGGGGTGTCAATAGCGATGCCGCTGGCCTTCTAGCCGCAGGGGGGTGTCTGGATGTGGACAGTCTGGTGCGCGCCTATTCCCATGGCATCTTTCCCTGGTACAGCCAAGGCCAGCCAATTCTCTGGTGGAGCACCGATCCGCGCATGGTGCTGGAAGTCACCCGCTTCAAACTTCACCGTTCTCTAAAGAAGACCATCCAACGTTTTCGCGCCGAAATGCACTGCGAAATTCGCTTTGACACGGCATTCAACACTGTCATAGAAAACTGCGCACGAACCAAGCGCAATGGTCAAGGTGGAACATGGATTGTTCCGGAGATGGTTGCCGCCTATCAAGCACTGCATTTGGCCGGGCATGCGCACAGCGTAGAGACGTGGGTGGACGGCGAACTTGCCGGTGGACTCTATTGCGTCAATATTGGCAAGGCGGTGTTTGGAGAGTCGATGTTTGCACACCGCACTGACGCATCAAAGTTGGCGCTGGCGGCATTGGTTTGCTTTTGCCGAGCCCATGGTGTGGCCTTCATTGACTGCCAACAAAACACCGCCCATCTGTCGTCACTAGGGGCCTGTGAAACGCCTCGCGCACGGTTTGCCTCTCAAATGAAAGCAGCCATTGCGCTTGAGCCACCGCATTGGCACTTTGACGCCCTATACTGGCAACACCTAATGGACACCTGACGATGCTTCTGTGACAGATCTCAAGGACCTTCCTCTTCAAACTCTGTAGTTTAGAATAAGTTGGACATCTAAAATAAGGTCTGACCTATGGCGACTGCCTATTCCTACATTCGGTGGAGTTCAGCAAAACAGAGTGATGGTGACTCAGAGCGAAGGCAACTTGATGCCGCCGACAAGTACGCTGCTGAACATGGGTTGTCGATCTCACCTATGACGTTCAGGGACTCTGGCGTCTCTGCGTTCAAAGGCAAGAATGCCATAGAAGGTGAACTTGGTGCATTCATTGCGGCTGTGAATGAGGGAAAGATCGCCAAGGGGTCTTACCTACTAATAGAGAACTTCGACCGACTTTCACGTGCCCCGGTCAACACTGCACTTCGCCTATTTCAAGACATCATCGAAGGTGGCATCGTCATCGTCACCCTGACTGACGGGCAAATCTACAGCACGGCACGCATCAACGAAAACTGGACATCTCTGATCATCGCCCTATCGGTGATGGCACGTGCTCATGAGGAGCAGAAACGCAAGGGTGACATGGTGAAAAAGGCATGGGATGCCAAGAGGGAACTTCAGGTCAATGAAAAAAAAATCGCATCTAAAAATGGTCCTAGCTGGCTCACCCTTTCCCAAGACAGGAAGACTTGGATCGTGGATCAAGAAAAAGCCGACATAGTTCGTCGGATATTTCACATGGCTGCTGAAGATGGTCATGGGTCAAACAAGATTTCCATCATCCTCAATAAAGAAGGTGTGCCTACCATTGGCAAGGCCAAGCCAAACAAAGCTGAGGACTGGGCAACGAACATGGTCAGCCAGCTTCTAAAGCAAGAAACTGTATTCGGGCGGTTCAAGCAGTTTGGTGGTGGTGCAGTTGTTGATGACTACTACCCCGCGATAGTGACCAAAAAATTGTTTGATGCAGTTCAAGCGGGGCGTGCTGGACGGATGCACAAAGGTGGTCAGAGGCAAGGCACGTCAAACATTTTTTCGGGGCTTTGTGTATGTGCGTATTGTCAGAAAAAGATGAAGTTCGTCCAATCTGGCACAAAAACCAGAATCCCGTACCTCATGTGCTTGAGCAAGGTCGAAGGAACTGGCTGTACAGCGCCAATGATGCCCTACCTGCCTTCGGTGAAAGGCATCTTCGATAGGTTGATTAACAGACAACTTCGTGATTTAAGTCCAACACGACTGCAGGTTGAAGCGGCTTCAATCGTCCAAGACATAGAACAGAAGTTGATTTCCAAGCAAGCAGAGCTTGAGCAGTTGGTCAAGATTGCAATGCTTGCACCCAATGTGGTGATGATTGCCGACAAGTTAGAAGTCGCACAAGAAGAAATGGATGCACTTCAAGCAGCACTCGTAAAAGCACGGTCTACACCAATCACAAACCAAGAATTAGAAGCTAATGGGGAATTGTTCAAACAGATAACTTCGGACATTTCACCTGAACTTACACTGAAGGTGCAGGTGGCACTACGGCGACAGGTGTCAAAAGTTGAGCTTGCTGCTCATTGCGAGCGGTACAGCAATTGGGAAAGGGGTGTTCCAATTGATAGAGACATTCCACCTGCACAGTATCGTGGTCCTAGTGGAAAATATGAATATTCGGAGAGCCCCACACACGTAGCAATCATTCACTACGCTGGAGGCTCAATCCGAACAGTGGACATAACGCCCTTCTACAACGCTTCAATCGAAGCGAATAAGCCGAAAACTCGGGTTAGACGGAAGCTGGCTGGTTAACCTCCTCATTAAAAATATTGACAGCCAACCATTTCATGGCTTCATCAACACCATCTCTATACCACTGGATATTCAGTCCCAGGTAGTGTGTCTCTTCATCTGGAAATCCATTTTCATGGACCAGTGCAATGTCTGTATGTTTGGCAAGCATAGTCTTCATTGCTGCTGAAATTGCCCATGCCACCTTTATATTGAATGAACACTCTACTTTCACCCTGACATAGGACTTATCTTCGTGGGTATGCCCATATATGTGCTTCTTTGTCCAAGGGAACATCGTAGAAGCATCATGGTCTGGTGTACTGAGCAGCTCATAGAACTCTTTTAAAGCTGAGTCAGCACGTTCATCTGTCAGTGAATAGATATAAACAATATCTTCGGAATCTACACTCATTTCATTTCTCCTTTAAATTTTCAACAAC
>CANFNO010000232.1 GCA_947447845.1 Burkholderiales bacterium
AAAGACAGCGGCTGGATTCTGGGCAAGATCTTGGCGGGCACACCCACCTGGATTCAGAACGCCGGTTTTGCCTGGCTGCTGTCGCTCATCCCCTTGTCGGTGCTGGCGTACTTCGGCATGAACAACCTGAACACCGTGACGCCTGACAGCGGCGGCACCATTTCAGCGTTCATCAAGATCATCTGGCTCTACACCCTGTCCTTCGTACCCGCAGGTTTGGGTCTTTATTTGTACCTGCCCGCCCCGACGGGCCTGGGCATCCTGAACATGTGGATCGCCATGCCGTTGATTGTGTTCAGCACGCTGATGGTGATGCGTCTGGCGGCCTTTGGAGCCATGAAAGAAAACATTGCCAAGCAATTTGCCATCTTCAAAAACAAGCACACATGGTCGTTGACGCTGCTGTACATCGTGACCTTCGGCTCCTTCATCGGCTTCTCGATGGCGCTGCCCCTGTCCATTACCGTGATCTTCGGTATCAGCCATGTGCCCGATGCCGCCGGCATCATGCAGCACACGCTGAAAAACCCGCACGCCCCCTCGGCCCTGACCTATGCCTGGATTGGCCCGTTTGTCGGCGCACTGGTGCGACCCATCGGTGGCTGGGTGTCCGACAAGATCGGCGGCTCCATCGTCACGCAAGCCATCTCGGCGGTGATGGTGTTGGCCTCGGTGGCAGTGGGTTATGTGATGTTGCTGGCCTATGGTTCGGCCACACCCGAGCAGTACTTCATGCCGTTCATGGCGCTGTTCATTGTGCTGTTCACCGCAAGCGGTATCGGAAATGGTTCGACCTTCCGCACGATTGGTGTGATTTTTGATCGCACGCAAGCCGGTCCGGTGTTGGGCTGGACTTCGGCGATTGCAGCCTACGGAGCCTTCATTGCGCCTGTCGTGATTGGTGCGCAGATCAAGGCTGGTACGCCGCAGATTGCGATGTACGGATTTGCCATTTTTTATGCGCTGTGTCTGGTGTTGAACTGGTGGTTTTACTTGCGGCCGACTTCGGAGTTCAAGAACCCATGAAGTCATTTATGTCATCGGTTACTTCGGGACTTAGGCGAATGAGACAGCAGTCACTTCGGGGCTCTGCTTCTGTGGACCTCAGGCCGGCGTGGCACTCCGCCTCGTCCGTGTCCCCCGCCCACTGCGTGGTCTCCTCCTTTACCTACCGAAGCGGAGCGCCACACCGTCCTGAGTCTGCCAACAGTGTTGGTGCACAAAGGGCATTCAGTCATGGGAAAGCCAGCACGGTAGGTAGCAAGGGAGGTGAATGCATTCGGTATTCACGCATTGCCCACCAACGCTGTTCGCAGCCGAGGGCAGCGGGGTGGAGGTTTCCGGTAGGTAAAGGAGGAGCCCGCTTAAGCGGGCGGGGGACACGGACGGAAACGTCTACCCCGCTGACCTCGGCCACCACACAAGCAAGCGAACAAGTGCAGGCAACACATAACAAATTCGAAACCGAAATGACCGCAATCACGTATTTCACTTGGAGCAAAAAATGAGCCATTTTCTGGACCGCCTGAGCCACTTCTCGGCCCCCACGGAAAGCTTTTCCGACGGCCACGGCCTCACCACGGGTGAAGACCGAACCTGGGAAGACGCCTACCGCGATCGTTGGGCCCACGACAAAATCGTGCGCAGCACCCATGGCGTGAACTGCACGGGCTCCTGCTCGTGGAAAATTTATGTCAAGGGCGGTATCGTCACCTGGGAAACGCAGCAGACTGACTACCCCCGCACTCGCGCCGATCTGCCCAACCACGAGCCGCGTGGCTGCGCGCGTGGCGCTTCCTACTCCTGGTATTTGTACAGCGCCAATCGCGTCAAGTACCCCATGATCCGCGCCCGCCTGCTGACGCAATGGCGTGCTGCTTTGGCTGTGGCCAAAGACCCGGTGAACGCCTGGGCCTCGATTGTGGAAAACGACAGCGCGCGTAGACAATGGGTCAAGCAACGTGGCTTGGGTGGCTTTGTGCGCAGCACCTGGGACGAGGTGAATCAACTCATCGCCAGTGCCAATGTCTACACCGCCAAGAAGTGGGGCCCGGACCGTGTGATTGGCTTCTCGCCCATTCCGGCCATGTCGATGGTCAGCTATGCCGCGGGCAGTCGTTACCTGTCGCTGATTGGTGGCGTGTGCATGAGCTTTTACGATTGGTATTGCGACCTGCCGCCCGCCTCTCCGCAGGTGTGGGGCGAGCAGACCGATGTGCCCGAGTCGGCCGATTGGTACAACTCCACCTTCATCATCGCCTGGGGCTCCAACGTGCCGCAGACGCGCACGCCCGACGCCCACTTCTTCACCGAGGTGCGCTACAAAGGCGCCAAGACCGTGGCGATCACGCCCGACTATGCCGAGATCAGCAAGCTGGCTGATTTGTGGATGCACCCCAAACAGGGAACTGACGCGGCAGTCGCCATGGCGATGGGCCATGTGATCCTCAAAGAGTTTTACTTTGATAAACGTAGCGCGTATTTCGATGACTACGTGCGCCGCTATACCGACATGCCGAATCTGGTGCAGTTGGAAGAGCGCAAGCTGCCCGATGGCCGCACGGTGCTGGTGCCCGGCGCTTACCTGCGTGCCAGCGACTTCAACGGCAAGCTCGGCCAGGCCAACAACCCCGAGTGGAAAACGCTGGCGATTGACGAGAGCGACAAGATCGTGGTGCCGAATGGTTCCATCGGTTTCCGTTGGGGCGCTGAAGGCCGCGCCGACGTCGGCAAGTGGAATCTGGAAGACAAGGAAGCACGCCACGATGGCGACGTCAAACTCAAACTGAGCTTGATGGAAGAGTCCACCGGTGGTGTGGCTGCAGACTACGAAATCGGCGAAGTCGGCTTCCCGTATTTCGGCGGGATTGACACGCCCAACTTCAGCGCCAACAAACAGGGCGCTGCCATTGACGACATCCTGGTCCGCAAGGTGCCAGTGCGTCGCATCAAACTGGGCAAGGCCGGTGAAGAGCGTTACGCGCTGATTGCCACCGTATTCGATTTAACAGTCGCCAACTATGGCGTGGCTCGTGGCATTGCGGGTGAGAACGCCGCCACCAGTTATGACGACGACACCCCGTACACTCCCGCGTGGCAAGAGAAGATCACCGGCGTCAAACGCGACCAGATCATTGCCGTGGCACGCCAGTTTGCCGACAACGCAGACAAGACCAAGGGCAAGTCCATGGTCATCATCGGCGCGGCGATGAACCACTGGTACCACAGCGACATGAACTACCGCGGCATCATCAACATGCTGATGATGTGCGGCTGCATCGGCAAGAGCGGCGGCGGCTGGGCCCACTATGTCGGGCAAGAAAAGTTGCGTCCGCAAACCGGCTGGACCGCGCTGGCCTTCGCACTCGACTGGGTGCGCCCGCCCCGGCAGATGAACAGCACCAGCTTCTTCTACGCCCACACCGATCAATGGCGCTACGAAAAGCTGGGCGTGGAAGAAATCCTCTCGCCGCTGGCTGACAAGAGTAAATACGGCGGTAGCCTGATCGACTACAACGTGCGCGCCGAGCGCATGGGTTGGTTGCCCAGTGCACCGCAGTTGCAGACCAATTCCTTCCAGGTTGTGAAAGACGCCACGGCTGCGGGCATGGACCCGAAAGATTACGTCGTGAAGTCCCTGAAAGATGGCTCGCTGAAGATGAGCTGCGAAGACCCGGACCACCCCGCCAACTGGCCGCGCAATATGTTTGTATGGCGCTCCAACCTGCTGGGTTCTTCCGGCAAGGGCCATGAATATTTCATGAAGCATTTGCTGGGCACGACCCACGGCGTGCAAGGCAAAGACCTGGGCGTGGACGATGCCAAACCCGCCGAAGTGCAATGGCACAAGGACGCGCCCGAAGGCAAGCTCGACCTCTTGGTCACGCTGGACTTCCGCATGAGCACCACCTGTCTGTATTCCGACATCGTGCTGCCCACAGCCACCTGGTACGAGAAGAACGATCTGAATACCAGCGACATGCATCCCTTCATCCACCCCTTGAGCACCGCGGTGGACCCGGCCTGGCAGAGCAAGAGCGATTGGGAAATCTACAAGGGCTTTGCCGAGGCCTATAGCAAGGTCTGCGTCGGCCATCTGGGTGTTGAAAAAGAAGTGGTGCTGACGCCGCTGATGCACGACACGCCAGCCGAATTGGCGCAACCCTTTGGTGTCAGCGACTGGAAGCGCGGCGAGTGCGATCTGGTTCCCGGCAAGACGGCTCCGCAGATTGCGGTGATCGAGCGCGACTACCCCAACACCTTCAAGCGCTTCACCGCCCTCGGCCCGCTGATGGACAAGGTAGGCAACGGCGGCAAGGGCATTGGTTGGGATACCAAGACCGAGGTGCAGCAACTGGCCGAGCTCAATGGCAAGGTCCACGCCGATGGCGTCACCAAGGGCATGCCAAAAATCGAAAGTGATATCGACGCCTGCGAAGTGGTGCTGCAACTGGCCCCCGAGACCAACGGCCACGTAGCGGTGAAAGCCTGGGAAGCCCTGGGCAAGATCACCGGTCGTGACCACACCCATCTGGCGATTCACCGCGAAGACGAGAAGATCCGTTTCCGCGACATCCAGGCGCAACCGCGCAAGATTATTTCCAGCCCCACGTGGAGCGGCATTGAGTCCGAGACCGTGAGCTACAACGCCGGTTACACCAATGTGCATGAGCTGATCCCATGGCGCACCCTGACCGGTCGTCAGCACTTCTACCTGGATCACCCGTGGATGATTGCCTTCGGGGAAGGATTGACCAGTTACCGCCCACCGGTGGACCTGAAGGCCGTGGCCGGCATCATGGAGCGCAAGCCCAATGGCAACAAGGAAATTTCCTTGAACTTCATCACGCCGCACCAGAAGTGGGGCATTCACAGCACGTACACCGACAACCTGATGATGCTCACGCTCAATCGCGGTGGCCCGGTGATCTGGCTGAGTGAAGACGATGCGAAGGTGGCCGGCATTGAGGACAACGACTGGGTCGAACTCTTCAACATCAACGGTGCCATTGCAGCCCGCGCGGTGGTGAGCCAGCGCGTGAAGGTCGGCATGGTGATGATGTACCACGCGCAGGAAAAAATCATCAACACGCCCGGTGCAGAAATCACCGGCACACGCGGCGGCATTCACAACTCGGTGACCCGCATCGTGACCAAGCCCACGCACATGATCGGCGGCTACGCGCAGTTCAGCTACGGCTTCAATTACTACGGAACCATCGGCACCAACCGCGATGAGTTTGTGGTGGTGCGCAAGATGCGCAAGATCGACTGGCTCGATGGCGAAGCTGCCCCAACTATCCAGGCCTGAGGAGAAAAATAATCATGAAAATACGCGCCCAAATCGCCATGGTGCTGAACCTGGACAAGTGCATCGGTTGCCACACCTGTTCGGTCACCTGCAAGAACGTCTGGACCAGCCGCCCCGGCATGGAATACGCCTGGTTCAACAACGTCGAGACCAAGCCCGGCATCGGCTACCCCAAGGA
>CANFNO010000233.1 GCA_947447845.1 Burkholderiales bacterium
GAGTGCAGCCAAGACGATTGACCGGATCATTGACGTGTTCCCCGCCGATGAAAAAGAAATGGTGCGCGCCATGTTGTCCGAGTCACTACAGGCAGTGATCTCGCAGACCCTGTGCAAGACCAAGGACGGCCAGGGCCGTGTAGCGGCGCACGAAATCATGCTCGGCACCAGCGCCATCCGCAACCTGATCCGTGAGGCCAAGGTGGCGCAGATGTACTCCAGCATCCAGACCGGCAACAGCGTGGGCATGCAGACACTGGATCAGAACTTAAGTGACCTGGTGAAGCGCAACATCATCAGTCCGGCCGAAGCGCGCAGCAAAGCGAAAATCCCCGAAAACTTCCCCGGCTAGTCGGGGAAGTTTCACTAAAACTTCCCAGGGTAGAAAACTATGGAACGCGATCAGGCAACCAAGTTCATCAACGATCTGCTGCGGCTGATGGTCAGCCGCAACGGCAGTGACTTGTTCATCACCGCCGAGTTTCCGCCGGCTATCAAGGTGGATGGCAAGATCACCAAGGTATCGCCGCAACCGCTGAACGCGGCGCATACGCTGGCGCTGGCACGCTCCATCATGAATGACAAGCAGGTGGCCGAGTTCGAGCGAACCAAGGAGGGCAACTTTGCCATCTCTCCACCCGGTGTGGGGCGCTTCCGGGTCAATGTGTTTATTCAACAAGGCAAGGTCGGGTTGGTGCTGCGGGTGATACCGGCGCTGTTACCCACCATTGACGGGCTCGGCGTGCCACAGGTGCTGAAGGAAGTTGTGCTGGCCAAGCGCGGCCTGTGCATCATGGTGGGCTCCACCGGTTCAGGCAAATCGACCACGCTCGCGGCCATGGTGGACTGGCGCAATGAAAACTCCTGGGGCCACATCATCACCATCGAAGACCCGGTGGAGTTTGTGCACGCCCACAAGAATTGCGTGGTGACGCAGCGCGAAGTGGGGCTGGACACCGATAGCTGGGAAGCCGCACTCAAGAACACGCTGCGCCAGGCACCCGATGTGATTCTGATGGGCGAACTGCGTGACCGCGAAACCATGGAGCATGCAGTGGCGTTTTCCGAGACCGGCCACCTTTGTCTGGCCACGCTGCATGCCAACAGTGCCAACCAGGCGCTGGACCGCATCATCAACTTCTTCCCGGAAGAGCGACGCAGCCAGTTGCTGATGGATCTGTCGCTGAACCTCAAGGCGCTGGTTTCGCAGCGCCTGATCCCCAAGCAGGACGGCAAAGGCCGTGTGGCCGCAGTCGAAATCATGATCAACTCACCACTGATTTCAGACCTGATTTTCAAGGGAGAAGTCACCGAGGTGAAGGAGATCATGAAGAAGAGCCGCAACCTCGGCATGCAGACCTTTGACCAGGCCTTGTTTGATCTCTACGAGAGCAGCGCCATTACCTACGAAGATGCGTTGCGCAATGCCGATTCACTGAATGACCTGCGTTTGCAAATTAAACTCAATAGCCAACGCGGCAAGTCACAAGACCTGAGCGCTGGCACCGAAAATTTCGCCATCATGTAACTTATGTCCAGCATCAACACCAAAACCTACGAATCCATTTCTCCTGTTTCTGTTGCCTTTCTCGGTCTTGGTGTCATGGGTTACCCCATGGCTGGCCATCTGGCCAAAGCCGGTCATCACGTCACGGTATACAACCGCACCGCAGCCAAATCCGAAGCTTGGCTTGCCGAATTTGGTAGCGCACATGCCCATGGGCTCACGCCCAAACTCGCAGTACAAAAAGCCGACATCGTGTTTTGCTGTGTCGGCAATGACGATGATTTGCGCAGCGTGACCCTCGGCGCAGAGGGCGCTTTTGCCGGCATGAAGCCCGGCTCTATATTTGTTGACCAAACCACTGCCTCGGCCAGCATCGCGCGCGAACTGGCTGCTGCTGCCAAGTTGGTCGGTCTCGAGTTTGTCGACGCCCCTGTCTCCGGTGGCCAAGCCGGTGCGCAAAACGGCATGCTGACCGTGATGTGCGGTGGCGATGCCGCAGCCTTTGCAAAAGTGCAACCGGTGGGCATGGCCTTTTCCCGCGCCTTCACGCTGCTGGGCGAGAGCGGCTCAGGCCAACTGGCCAAGATGGTGAACCAGATCTGCATTGCCGGTCTGGTGCAGGGCCTGTCGGAGGCCATTGCCTTTGGTCAGCGCGCCGGTCTGGATATGAACCAGGTGCTGGATGTGATTGGCAAGGGTGCCGCACAAAGCTGGCAGCTCGACAACCGGGGCAAGACCATGGTGGCCGACAAGTTTGACTTCGGCTTTGCCGTGGACTGGATGCGCAAGGATTTGGGCCTGGTCATGGACGAAGCCAGACGCAATGGCGCACGCCTGCCGGTGACCGCACTGGTCGATCAGTTTTATGGCGATGTGCAGCTCATGGGTGGCAAGCGCTGGGACACCAGCAGTCTGATCAAGCGGCTCCGTTAAGCCTGCGCTGACGGGTCAACCCATGAAAAAAGGCCTGGAGTAATCCAGGCCTTTTTTATTACTTATCGCCGCTTATTTATTGGCGTCAGGCGGTTGCTGCGTCATGCGTGCCAGATCATCTTCGCTGATGATTTCCAGAATGCGCACCAGACGCTGTACACCGGATGTGGCTGTGACGACCTCGGTAGCGCGGTTGGATTCGCGCTGGGTGACGCGGCCCATCAGATAGACGGTGCCACGTTCTGTGGTGACCTTGAAGGAGTTGGCGAACAGGTCTTTGGCATCCACCAGATTGGCCTTCACGCGGCTGGTGACCAGCGCATCGTTAGAGCGTTGCGTAAAAGTCGAATTGCCCAGAACAGCCAATTCATTCACCACGCTGCGCACGTTTTCCACTTCGCTTACGACCTTGGCCACCAATTGCTTGTCCTGCTCGGTCGGCACTTCACCAGTAAGCAAGGCCTGACGGTTGTAGCTGGTCACGTTGACGTGCACACGCTCGCCCAGATTGTCGTTAATGCGGTTGCTGGACTTGAGTTGGATCGCGTTGTCCTCCACGACTGTGCCGGAGGTGCGGCGGTCAGAGGCCACCATAACGCTACCAGCCACTGCGCCGCCGCCCAGCAGCAAGGGCAGTGGAACGCAAGCGCTCATTCCGGCACCAAGAAGCAGTACGAGTAGGGTTTTTTGAATCACGGGTTTCATGATGAACTTTCTTGATCGCCCAAGAGCTGGGCATCGACCGCATCACAAATGCAATGCAAGGCCAGAATATGAACTTCCTGCACGCGCGCGGTGCGCTCGTGCGGTACGCAGATGTGCACATCGGTATCACGCAGGGCGGCATTCATCTTGCCGCCGCCACGCCCGGTCAGGCCGATCACGACCATCTCGCGTTCATGTGCGGCATCGATAGCGGCCAGCACATTACCTGAGTTGCCACTCGTGGAAATGGCCAGCAGTACGTCACCGGGCTGACCCAGTGCACGCACTTGTCGCGAGAAGATCACGCTGAAGTCGTAATCGTTGGCAATGGCCGTGATGATGGAGGTGTCGGTGGTCAGCGCAATGGCCGCGAGTTCCGGGCGGTCACGCTCGAAGCGGCCGACAAACTCGGCTGAGAAGTGCTGCGCGTCAGCCGCCGAGCCCCCATTGCCGCAGGCCAGCACCTTGCCACCACTGGTGACACAGGCGATGACGGCGTTAACCGCCGCAGCAATCGGTTTGCTAAGAGCTTCGGCCGACTGGTATTTCAAGTCGGCGCTCTCGATAAAGTGTTGGTGAATTCGTTGTTCCAGCATGGGCCGATGATACCTGCCCGCTATGAAGAATCTGTGAAGCAAGCCCCACGCGGGGCAGTGGCATTGTTAGCAGATGTCAGCCCGCATCGAATGCGGCCTTTAGCCACTGCACCCCCGACGGCTCCACCAACACCACGTCGAAGCGGCAAGGTGGGGTGCGCTGCAGACGGCTCAGGTAGTGACGCGCGGCAAAAACAATGCGCCGCTGCTTGAAGTAGCTGATGCTCGCAGCCGCGCCACCGTGCGCGCCGGACGCGCGACTGCGGACTTCGACAAAGACAGTGGTACCGTCCGGGGTGCCCATGATGAGGTCGATCTCGCCACCGCCGCGCCCTGGGCTTCGATAATTGCGCTGTAACAGGCGCAAGCCCTGTTTCTGCAAGTAGCGCTGTGCCTCGTCTTCTGCGGCATCGCCTGCTTGCTTGGTCGTGCTGGTTTTGGCTGGTGGTTTTGATGAAGGAATATCCATAGTGAGCGCGTCTTATTCTTCTGCCCGTTTGGCGGCCCGTGAGGCCGCTGCTGAACAGCATTATCCGCAAGGCGCGCTGTATATGGTGGCCACACCGATTGGCAACCTGGCCGACATCACCCTGCGCGCCTTGCACGTACTAGAACTAATGGACGTGATTGCCTGCGAAGACACGCGCCACACCCAGCAAATGCTGCGTGCCTACGGCATCGACAAAACCGGTGGCCAACTGCTGGCGGTGCACCAGCACAACGAGACCGAGGCGGCGCAGACGGTCATCAATCACCTGCGCCAGGGCCAGCGGGTGGCCTATGTCAGTGACGCCGGGACACCCGGTGTCAGCGACCCCGGTGCGCGTCTGGCTGCGGTGCTGGTGCAGCAAGGCTTACGCTGCATTCCCCTGCCCGGCGCCAGCAGTGTCACTACGCTGTTGTCGGTGGCAGGTATCGGCGCCGAATCGGGTGCTGCAAGCGGCTTCATCTTTCAAGGCTTTTTGTCCAGCAAAAGCACCGAGCGCGCACACGCGGTGCAGTTGCTCGCACAAGAGGCGCGTGCCGTGATCCTGCTGGAAGCGCCGCACCGCATCGAAGCATTGGCCGACGCGCTGGCGGTTTTGGGCGAGCGACCCGTAACCATCGGGCGCGAGCTGACCAAGCAATTTGAAGAGATCGCTACGGTTGCTGCGCAAGATTTCAAAGCCTGGCTGGCTGCAGATGCGAACCACCTACGGGGCGAATTTGCCCTGTTGCTGCACCCTGCTGCGGTCGCCGCTGAAGGGGGGGATGCGCCGCGCATTCTGGCCTTGCTGTTGGCCGAGTTGCCTTTGAAGACCGCTGTCAAATTAACCGCAGAGATTACCGGCCAGCCGCGCAATGCGCTGTATGAGCAGGCACTTGCGCTGAAGAAGGCAGATTAGCCAGACCTCAAGGATAGGACGGCACTGTTCCCGCGAACAGGGTGGGTCGGTTTTTGCGCTGTCAGTTTGCGGGTGTGTTACTGCTGCTTTACGTTGCGGTTGCCGCGTTCCATGCGGCAACAAATGCCAGGCCGCGTTCATGTACCAAGGTTGCTGCAGTTCCTGGTGCATACAACTGGCTGCCTATGCCAAAACCCGTGGCACCCGCCTTAACCCACGCACCCATGCTCTCAGGCGTAATACCACCCACCGGCCAGAACTCGGTGCCGGTTGGCAACACGGATTTCATGGCTTTGAGTCCGCCATGCCCGACCATCTCGGACGGAAACAGTTTCAGCGCATGCGCACCGGCCTCCAGCGCC